>JBGPGM010000022.1:0-11681 GCA_041483855.1 Phycisphaerae bacterium
GTTCATGCTGCCGGGCGTGATGCCCAGCGGCCCGCCGACCGTGGTGTTCAGGCCGGACTGCAGGCCAAGCACCGGCCCGAGCAGGGCCGGGCCGAAGCCGTTGGTCTGCGTGCGCCCGAGGTCGCCCGTGACAATGATCTGGTCCACGCCCACCGCGTCGATGGCGACGATGTCGCTGTTGGCGCTGCCGTTGCGGATCATCGCCAGGCGCGTGCCGGTCACGTCGATTTGCCACACGTCGATCTCTGTCGGGCCCCCGTCGATCAAGATGGACGAGCCGCCCGTGCCGTCGGTGGTCACGTTCAGTCGCCCGATGGACACGACGCCCGGCGTGGACCCGCCGATCTGCAGCTCCGCGCCCCCGTTGAGCGTCAGGTCGATGCGCGCCACCGCCACGCCGCCGCGTGGCCCGAGGATCGGCATGAATCGGATCGCGCCCACGGAGGTCTGCGGCACGGTGAGCCCCCGCCCCCCCGTGATCAGGAACGTCACGTTGGCGCCGGCGTCGTCCGTGAGCGTCACCGACTGCCCGTAGAAAAGCGGCGTGAACGAGTTGGGGTTGATGTTGGAGGCGATGCTCGAGAAGTCCGCGAAGCGCAGGTCGGAACCGGCGCCGAGCATGAAGCGCGGGGTGCCGCCGCGCAGGTCGCCGGTCCCGCCGCCGGTGCCGACGATGAACTGGTTAATGACGGACCCCGGCGAGGTCGTCAGGACGAAGTCGCTGCCGTCCGGGGCGCTATACACGAAGGCCCCGACGAAGATCGAGCCGATGTCGCCGCGCCCGCCGCCCGTGCCGGTGCGGATGAAGGTCGGGCCGGCGGGGCCCGGGGTGGGCATGTCCTGTTCCCAGGAGATCGCGCCGCGCACGTCGAACACGCCGATGCGCCCGGCGATCGTCATATCGAGGCTGTCGATGTCGCCCTGCGCCGAGCCCTGGCCCACCACCGCCGACATGCCGGTAATGAAACTGCCCAGGTCGCCGCCGACGAATAGCTGCGGGGTGCCGCCGTCGCCCACGTCGGAGCCGGTGATGATGTTGTAGAGCGTCCCGGCCACGCTCGTCGTGGAGGGGTTGAACACGGCCAGATCGTCGTTGTTCTGGTTGGTGTTGATGACCTGCGAGGAGGAGGTCTCCATGCCGCTGCCGTCAACGAACCCCGTGCCCACGCGCAGCGCGCCCATCGAGCCCGACGTCACCGACACCACCGGCGGATCGAGCGCCGCCCCCAGGCCGGCGCCCGTCCGCAGCGCCCCGAACGTCGTCGCCGCCAGGCCCGACACCGTCACGTCGTAGGACAGGCCTGTGGCGAACGCCCCGTCCACCGGCGTGCTCACCACCAGGTAGTAGACGTCCGCGTGATCGGGCCGGAACGCGAACCGCACGCTCTGGTCCAGCCCCGCGGCGATCATCTGCCGGCTCAGGCTCGGCAGCTCGTGCGTCGCGACCACGCGCCCGTCCGCGTCCACGACCCGCGCGTAGGCCAGCCCGAGGTTCTGGCCCGGGAAGAAGAAAGTCGCGTCAACCACCACGTCCGTCTCGCCGCTGGCCGCGAACGCGTACACGTCCGACGGGTCCTCGGCCATGTTGACCGGATCGCGCAGGCCGAGGGTGCCGGTGATGCGGACGGCCGCGGCGTCGTAGCCGACGTACTCGGCGCTCATGATCGTGTCGTTGCGGAGCCACGCGTTGCCGAAGAACATCCCCTGGGTCGCGGGGTCGGCGTTGTTGCCCAGCGCGACGTTGATCGTGGCGCGTACCCCGTCTTGGGTCGCCGGATCGAAGCCGTAGACGACCTCCCGCTCGGCGTACTCACGGAAGTTGAGCACGGGGTGGATCGGCCCGTTGACGTCCCCGCGCACCTCGATGTCCATCGTGGAGCGCCCGCCGATCAGCACCTCGCCGACGGTGCGCCCGACGTTGAGCGCGTTGCTGGTGTCGTTGACGGTGGCGGGGTTGAAGTCGTCGCGGATCCAGAGGCCGGCGTCGGAGGCGACGGCCAGGGTCCCCAGGTCGCCCGCAACGGTTACGGACCCGAGCAGGTAGCCGACGTTGAGCCGGTCCAGGGACTGGCTGAACTGGCTGGAGCCGAAGACCACGGCGTTCGCCATGATCGACCCCATCGACTCGTTGTTGGGGACGAAGATGCCCTGGTCGGAACGGACGAAGTCCGCCCGCACGGGGAGCGCGGCCTGAGCCAGGTAGTTCGCCGCGCTCGAGTTGTCCCGCACGAAGGGGCTGCCGATGATGAGCGACCCGTCCCCCGGCGGAAGGCCGATGACTGACGGAGGCGTCGTGCGGGTCAGGGCAAAGCCGAACCCGGCCCCCTCGAAGTTCGTGAAGAGACCCAGCAGGTCCTGGGGCAGCATGAACGTGAACCCGTTGGCCCCCATGTCGATGGTGCCGCCCCACATCGACAGGTTGCTCCGCACATCCGTGCCCGTCAGGATCACCTTGCCGATGCCGTCGTTGAAGTCGGGCACGCCGTCGTCGTTGCGGTCGACGTTGGGGACCGTGGCGTTCGGAGGAACGCCCAGGTCGATGCGCGCGACGATGTCGTTCCCGTAGAGGTCCAGGAACCGCGCCGAGGCGCCGACTGGGCCCGTCAGCACGGCCCGAGCGCCGAAGATCCGGCCCGTGTCGAACGACGCGAACCGCCCCGCCGGGAACGAGGCCGTGATCTGCGCCACCCGGAACTTGTCGATGAACGTGCTGTTGTCCGGGGGGCGCTGCACACTCCGGAAGCGGAACGAGTCGAACCCGTTGGGGGCGGTCAGGTCGTACCGGAAGCCAAAAACGTCGGGCGTACGGATCGCCAGCAGCCCGGCGCCGCTGTACGTCTGCACGACGGCGCCGTTGAGCAGCAGCTCGATCATCGTCCCGGTGGTCGCGTCGGTGTGCAAGCCGTCGCCGTCGTTGCCGAAGCCTCCGGGCAGGCCCGCGTTGCCGATGCTCACGGTCGCGCCATTGGCCACGCGCCGGGCCGGCATCATCGCCATAACGCCGGTGAAGAATCCGAACGTGATCGAGTCGTCCCCCGTGATCTGCATTTCCAGGTCGCGGTCCATGCCCCCGGGCGGAATGGGGCTGGGCAGCCAGCGCACGGCTTGCCCGCCGTTGAGGGCCGTGTAGGTAATCCGGATGTCCGACTGGTTGAAGAACGTGCCCGACGGCGGCGTCGGCGGATTGAGCATCGTCCAGGGTGCCATCTCGTCCTCGAACGTCTCGGTCACCGTCATGTTGGGCTGCACCGGCGGAATGACCTTGAACAGGTACGGGATGACGTACCCGAAGTCCGCCTGAACCGTCCCCAGGCCCGTATTCGGGTTCACGGTGTCGGCCGTCACGGTCAGCGAGAAGAGCAGCCGCCGCTGCTCGAGCGGCTCGAACAGCGCGTCGTCCAGCCGCCCGGCCTGGGCGCCGGCCGCCCCCGCCAGGCGCGCCGCCGCGCCGGAACCCCAGCGCCGCCCAAGCCCGGCCCAGCCCTCATCCACGTTCCCTGTTGCCGACTGTTGAGGACGACCCGGGCGATGTGACTTCTTCATGGCCACTCCTGCCTGAACGGCGCCGTGCGCACAGCACCCTGAGCGGCGCTGCCTCGCGGCGACTCTGTGGGCTTGGTTTGTGTCGCCCGCGCGACCCCGGGTCGTGCGAGCACGGGCCCAGGCTCCCGCACGGGCTCGTTGGCCAGCCTCGGCGCCCCGGTCCGTCTTCCGCAGGCGCCGATCCAGCCCTCATGCCTCAGACTAACGGAAGGCCTCCTGGCCCGCAAGTCAAGGCTCTGTCTACGGTTCCGTCACCGGACCGCCCCATGGTCCTGGCCCCTCCTCCTGGGTCATCACGCGCCGCCACCCTGGATCATCCGCGCCTGGACGTACCGCCACCCCCATACGGCCATCCCTCCGCCTCGGTTTCATGCGCCGCGGCGCTTTGGCGCGCCGGCGCCGCCGGACCGCCGCGCTTGACCGCACCATATCGGCGTACCAAGCGGCGTCGCCCTTGATGAACATCTGAACGGAAGATGGTCGGCCTCCGGCGCGGCCGCCCTGCGGCCGCCGCGGGTCACTTGTTCTGATCGCCCCAACAGGGCCGGTGCACCGAGGAACCGCGGCGATCACCGGACCAGGCGGCCGGGAGCCATCCCGCTGGGCGCGGCCTCACCGGAACCGGAAGGCCTCAGCCCGACTTCATCCTGGAACCGCACGAAATGCAGTGCCATGGCCAGGTCGTCCAGTCCTTCGGCCCGCCCCGCCTCGCCGCGCTCGGGGTTGTGCGGGGCGTTCCCCGAGGGGTTCGACCTGTCGCGCCCGTCCTCCCGACGCTCCCACCAGGCTGATCCCGGCGCGCCACGGTTGCGACTTGCACGTGCCAACACCAACCAGGCCGCGGGCTGCGGCCCCGCACCGGCGGCCACAGCCCGAACAGGGGCCGGGCCTGGTACGCCCGTCGCCGCCGCCAAGGCCGCAGCACCAAGGATCACCCCCACTGCCGTCCAGTTCGTTCGCACCCTTATCAGGGAGCACCGGTCCTTCTTGCCTCCGGTGGCGCGCGCGTGCGCGCTAGGCCCCGCCCAACCTGCCCTGCCCTGCCGCCTCAGACGCCAATGCCTGCCTGTCTTCTCATCAGATCGACCCGAAACCGCCTTGGGTGAAACGCTGCGGCCCCGCCCGCCGACCTGACCCCCGCACGAACCATGTGCGCGGCAGCGCCGGCATGCACCCTCCCGAACTGATCCCGCCCATCGCGATCCGCCGCCCGGTGCCGGCCGCGCCCGATAACCACAACAAGGCAGCCGATCCGGAGGCCGGACCGGCTGCCAGGAGTAAGGTGGGCGATGGTGCAGGCGGCTGGGTGTTGGCTCAGAACAGCAACTGGAACTGCAAGCGGAAGACGTACTCCCCCTCGGTCAGGTCGCCCAGGATGCCCGCCCCGGTGGTGGGGAAGCCGCGCAATCCCGGGCTGGAGGCCACGATCCCCGTCAGGTTCGGCGCGGTCTTGTTGAATGAGTAGACGACATCGGCCGTGGCCTTGATGGCGTGCCCGGCGAAGTAGTGGTTCATGCCGACGGTCAGGAAGTGGAAGTCGTGGACCGCCGTCCCGCGGTCGGGATCGGCGAAGACCGCCTCCCAGCGGGCGAAGAGTTCGTCCTTCTCTGTGAACCGGTAGCCGCCCTGGATAATGGCGCCGAAGTCGTCGAACTCGGAATGCGGGTTGCCGGCGCTGACGGGCCCGCGGATGTTCTCGTGCGTGCCGACGAACGCCCCGTACGCGTTCCACCCGTCGACCTTGAGGCTGGCGTCGGCCGTGTAGCGCAGCGTCGAGGTGTCCACGTCGGTCGCCGCGCCGGTGTTCTGCGTGTCCTCGAAGTGGACGGCGCCGCCGACCATCGCGCCGAACGGATCGCCCTTCTTGGAGGTGAAGTCCTCCCAGGCCTTCCAGCCGCCGCCGCCGAAGCGGTACTCGAACCGCCCGGTGAAGGCGTAATCGGCGGGGTCGGCGGTGAAATCGGTGTTGCTGGAGAAGAGGCCGTCGGAGAAGGCCGCGGCCACGCGCCAGGCCTCTTGCTCGTATTGGACCATCACGCCCTGCGAGTAGTCCTGCGTGAAGATGCCGTTGACGATCGAGCGCTCGACGGCCAGCTGCTTGGAGTCGCTGACCAGTTCCTCTCGCAGGAGCGGGAGTTTGAACTGGCCCCACTGTACCTTCCACCCATTGCCGAAGTTGTACCCGGCATAGGCGTAGTCGACTTTGCCGGCGCCGTCGGCCCTGTCGAAGGACACCCGCACTCGGTAGAACCAGTCGTCGTGGACCTCGCCCTCGAAGTCGAGCTTCGTCCGTCGCGTCTGGAAGCCGGGCTGGAAGTCGTCGCTGTTGGAGTCGTCCCGAACGTTGACGAAGTAGCGGAACTGGATCTGCCCCTTGACGTTGAGCCGGAACCCGTCGGCGGCGAGGAAGAAGCCCCCGTCGTCGTGCCCGGCGCCGGGGCCGCCGGCCAGCAGGTTCGAGCGGGTCTCGGCGTCGGCGAGCATCTGGGCGACGACCGCCCGGACGTCGTCCGGGCTCGCCTGCTGCGCCATCGCCGCCCCGCCTCCCAGAGCGCCGACCAACCCGCTCACCGCCACGATCAGATTTGTTGCACGATCCATGTCGAGACTCCTTGGTGTCCAGATGCCCGAGCCCGGTCACTGCGGCCACGAACCGCCGCACGCCCTCATGCGCGCGGAGACTAAGGAGTCGCGCTCGGACTTTGTGGCCGCAGCGAGTGAAGATTCGGTGAAGAGATGGCTCGCTGGGTACAGGGCGCAGTGAACGGAAAAAGGGCCGGTCCCGAGGGGACCGGCCCTTTGATTGGTCATGAGTCATCCGACCAGGCGTGCGGTGCGATGCCGCGATCGCCCGGGTCAGAACAGCAACTGGAACTGGAGACGGACGACGACCTCGTTGGCCTTGGTCTGGCCCAGCAGGCCCACGCGGGTGCTGGGGGACAGGATGACGGAACTGCTGTTGTCGTCCAGGGCCCAGAGGAGGTCGAGCGTGGCCTTGGCGGCGTGCCCGGCGTAATACTGGTTGAGGCCGACGGTCAGGAAGTTGTAGAAGTCCTTGACGGCCGGGCCACCCACAGGCGCGTTGTCATGGTCAGGGATAACGGCGTCCCAGCGCCCGAACACTTCTGTATTGTCCGTGAAACGGAAGCCGCCCTGCACGACGCCGCCGAAGTCGTCCGTCTCCCTCTGCCCGCCCAACCCAATCGTCGTCCCGCTGCCCCTCAAGTGCCGGCCGACGGCCGCGGCGTAGAGGTTCCACGAGTCGCCCTTGAGGCTCACGTCGGCGGTGTAGGACAGGTTCTGGACGGTGACGTTGGTCGGAGCGTCATTGTTCTGCCCGTCCTGGTAGTGAGCGGCCACGCCGAACATGCCGGCGAAGGCGTCGCCCTTCTTGGAGGTGAAGTCGTTGAAGTTGGGCCACCCGCCGGCGAACTTGAACTCGAAACGCCCGGTGAACGCGTAGTCCGCCGGATCAACCGTGAAGTCGGTGTTCCGCGACGCGAAGCCGTCCGAGAACGCGGTCGCGACACGCCAGTTCTCGGTCTCGTAGGACACCTGGAAGCCCTGCGAGTAGTCCTGGTTGAACGTCTCGTTCATGACCGAGCGCTCGACCGCCAACTGGTACCGCGAGTCCACCAGCTCTTCACGAAGAAACGGGAGCTTGAACTGACCCCACTGAGCCTTCCAGCCATTGCCGAAGTTGTACCCGGCGTAGGCGTCGGAAACCGCGAACGTCCCCGCGGTGCCGCTCGGGCTCGTCGCAAAGGCGTCTGACTCAAGGCCCTCGGCCGCGACCGTGATCGCGTAGAACCAGTCGTTGTTGATGTTCCCGTCGAAGAACAGCTTGGTGCGCGGCGTCTGGAACCCGGGCTGGAAGTCCTCCCTGTCCGAAGTCTGGTTCTTGTCACGGAAGTTCAACAGGTAGCGCAGCTGCAACATGCCGCCGATGTTCAGCCGGAAACCGTCGCCCGCCAGGAAGAAACGCCCGTCGTGCCCCGCTCCCGGGCCGCCGGCCAACAGGCTCGAACGCGTCTCCGCGTCGGCCAACATCTCGGCGACGATCGCCCGGACCTGGTCCGGGTTCGCCTGCTGCTGGGCCAAGGCGCTGCTCCCCGCGCCCAGGCTCAGCACACCCCCCGCGAACAGCACAAGACTCTTGGTCTGACTCATTCGAAGACTCCTTACTCTTGAGACCCTTGCAACCGTGTCGCTGGAACGCTCCGTTTCGCCGCGTTCCGCTTCTTTCCACCCCGTCCGGACACACGAGCTGCCTCCAAGGACGAGCTCCCGGACAGTGTCTTCCTGTTTCATCATCTGGTCAGGTCGTGAAACGAAACTCAACCCTTCATCCCCGCCGTGCCCAGGATCGGCGGCCTGGAACGGCCCAACCCTCTCGCTGGCCGGCTACGATTCGTCAACGGCGGGCGGATAGTACCGGGCGTCATTAGCAAACGCAAACTCACACGGAGAAATTTTCGACCATCGCCCCCCCGGTCCGTCAAGATTCCGTTCACATCCACCCCCCCGGAATGGGTCCGAGAACATGTTTTCAACGGTACTCTGGGATCCCAGATCACACCCCGCCGGACGCGCCGGAGGAGCCGCGATCAGCAGTACCGTCCGAGGGCGTCACCGCATCCAGATCGACGCTGTAAGTGCTTGCAAGACCAGTACATGAACACACAGGAACAGATCCTGATCGTCGAAGACGAGACCGACTTGGGGGATCTCATCGCCTACAACCTCCATCGCGATGGTTATCAGACCATGATCGCCCGTGATGGCCAGGCCGCACTTTCTTTCCTCGCCCAGGCGTTACCGGACCTCATCATCCTCGATGTCATGCTCCCCAAGGTTTCCGGCCTGGATGTGGCCCGCCAGGTCCGCACGGCCCCGCGGACGGCCGCCGTCCCCATCCTCATGCTCACCGCTCGGGCGGACGAGGTAGACCACGTCGCGGGGCTGCGCCTCGGGGCGGACGATTACCTGACAAAGCCGTTCTCCATGAAGGTGCTGCTCGCCCACGTCAAGGCCCTGCTCCGCCGGACCCGCTCGGGCCCACTGGCCGATACCAGCCTTCGTCTCGGGCCGCTCAGCGCAGACCTGTCGATTCACGAGGCGAGCTTGGCGGGCGAACCGATGCACCTGACGCTCACGGAGTTCCGATTGATAGTGGCCATGATGCGGAGCCAGGGAAAAGTCCTCAGCCGCGTGGACCTGATGTACACCGCGATGGGTCCGGGCGTGCTCGTCACCACCAGGACCATCGACGTCCACATGGCGGCCCTGCGCAAGAAGCTGGGCCGGCACGGGCGGATGATCCGCACGGTGCGCGGCGTCGGTTACCGCATGTCGGATCGGCCCGACGCCCAGCCGGTATCCGAGTCGGGCGGCTGATCGCTCGGGATGGCCCGGCACCGAGCGGCCGGGAATGGCAACGGGTACAAGGGCACGGATGACCCGAAACCGGGCTAACGAACGCGAACTGGTACGAGCCGCGACGGCCTTGGCGATCCCCGTGGCCGCGGCCGTGGCAGGCGACCTTCTAGACGCGCTGACGTGGGTGCGGATGGCGTGCGTGCTCGCGGGCGGGGTGGCGGGGCTGGCCGTGCTGGCCAGTGCCACCCTGGCGCGGGCCCGGCGGCTGGCCGCCGTTGAGGAGGGCGCCCGTCGGCTGCTGGGGGCGGCATCGCCGCAATGGGAGCCCCCGGGGGCGCTCGGCGCCGGGCCGGAGGCCGACGAACTGTCCCCCTTGCGTACGGCGCTGGATGAACTGGGCCGGCGAATCACCAGCCAACTCAAGGAAGTCGCCAAGAAGACCCGCAACCTCGAGGCGTTGATCGACGCCCTGGACGAGCCCGTGCTGGCGACGGACAACGCCGACGCGATCCTGCTGTGCAACCGCTCGGCGGAGGCGATGTTCGACGCGGGGCGTGGGGGCTTGGTCGGGCGTCCGATCGGTGAGGTGCTCACGCAGGCCGAGTTGCTCGACCTGCACGGCGCGGCCCACGCGGGCCAGACGCGCCGGGGCCGCCTGCGCGTCACCACCCCGCTGGGGGCCCGGACCTTCCAGGTCTCGGCGGCGCCGGTGCCGATGGCCTGGGGCGAGGGGATCTTCGGCGCGGTGCTGGTGCTGCGCGACGTGACGGAACTGGACCAGGCCGTCCAGGTCAAGACCGACTTTGTCGCCAATGCCTCGCACGAACTCCGCACGCCCGTGGCCGCGATCCGCGGCTCGGCGGAAACGCTGGCGCACGCCATCACGGAGGACCCGGCGATCGCCGCGCGCCTGGTCCAGATGATCCTGGACCACGCCCAGCGCCTGGAGGACATGTTGCGTGACCTGCTTGACCTGTCGCGCCTGGAATCGCCGGACATGCCGGTGCCGGTCGGCCCGGTGGACCTGGAGGCGCTGGCGGCGGAACTGCGATCGTTCGCCGAGCCGGCGCGACGCGAACGGGGCCTGGGGCTCGAGATTGAACTGGGCGACGGCCTGTCGGCGCTGAGGACGGACCCGAGCCTGCTCCTGCTGATCCTGCGGAACCTGGTGGAGAACGCCCTGAAGTTCGCGTACGACAGCACGACGGTGCGCGTCACCGGGAGGCTCACCGATGGTCAGATCGCTCGCTTCGAGGTGATCGACAAGGGGATCGGCGTGCCGCTGAACCTGCAGGACCGCGTCTTCGAGCGGTACTTCCAGGTGGACACCGCCCGGACCGGCTCGACGGGCCGGCGGGGGACGGGCTTGGGGCTGGCGATCGTCAAGCACGCGGCCAAGGTACTGGGGGGCCGGGCGGGCTTGTCCTCCGTCTGGCGCGAGGGAACGACGGCGTGGGTCGAGATCCCGGTTACCGGCGCTCCTCACGACCGGCGCAGCACGCTCGGTGTTGGTTCTACCGGCTGACCGGGACGTACCGATCGCCGATGAGTTCGCGGAGGCGCCTTTCCACAGCACCCAGGAGCCTGCGCTGCGCCTCGGGGTTGCCGAACCGGCCGACGGTGCATCTCATGCTCATGCGGATGGGACCGGGTCCCGCCTGACCCAGGCGGTCGACGACGAGCCAGACGGGCTCGTCGCGGATGCTGCGCAGCTCGTAGGCGCGGCCGTTCGGGCCGGTGGCGGTGATCGAGACGATCGCCATCTCGGCCTTGGCGCCGCCAGCGTCCACGGCGGCGTCCACATCGTCCCAGTCCCCGGTCATCTCGGCGATGGAAGCATTCGGCAGGATGACTGATCGGTCGATGCCGAGCCGTTCCTGGCTGCATCCACCGCCTACCCATGGGAGGATGGTCAAGAGTACAATGAGGCCGGCTACCATACAAATACCGTTCATGTGACCCCCCCATACCCGCGTACGATTCCTGTGGCAGAATGAGACCATTCGGACTACCAGAGCGCGCCGGGCCTCGGCGCGGGCTTGATGACGCGCGGTTGGCGAACGCCTCGGGAGATTTCTTGGCTTGAACATCACAGTCAAAGTTCCACAGGGGGCCGAACGGGTCACCATGCTCGGCCTGGGGGATCGGAACCTCAAGATCATCCGTGAGACGCTCGGTGTCAACGTCGCGGCCCGGGAGGGGTCGGTGCACCTGAGCGGGGATCGGCACGCCGTGGACGCGGCGCGGGGGGTATTGGAGCGCCTGTCATCGGCCGCGGACCGGCAGGAGCACCTGAGTCGTCAGCAGGTCTTGGAACTGATCGGGCGTGCGATGAACGGTCAACAGGGGGCTGGTTTGAACCGGAATGGGGCCGACGCCTTCGACGATGCCTGGCGCGGCCCGGCCTGGGTGGATCGGTTGGACGTCTACGCCGCCGGCTGCCCCATCGTGGCACGCACCGGCAACCAGCAGGCATATCTGGACGCTATCCGCGACCACGACCTGGTCTTCGGCATCGGGCCGGCCGGGACGGGCAAGACCTACCTGGCGGTGGCCGCGGCGGTCCACCTGCTCAAGCACGATCGCGTCAAGAAGGTGATCCTGGTCCGGCCGGCGGTGGAGGCGGGGGAGCGTCTGGGATTCCTGCCGGGCGACCTGCAGGCGAAGGTGAACCCGTACCTGCGCCCGTTGTTCGACGCGCTCCACGAGATGATGGACTTCGCGACGATCAAGCGGTTCATGTTCAACGACGTGGTGGA
>JBGPGM010000023.1:0-11568 GCA_041483855.1 Phycisphaerae bacterium
GACGCGGGGCACGGTACCTGGGCATGATCGGCAGCCGGCGCAAGGTCAAACTGATCTTCGACGACCTGATCGCCCGCGGCGTTTCGCCGGCCGAACTCCAGTCCGTCCACGCGCCGGTCGGCCTCCCCATTGGGGCCGTGTCGGTGGAGGAGATCGCCGTGTCGATCGCGGCCCAACTGGTGCAGATTCGCCGCGAGCGGCGCCGCTCGCTGGTGGACGGGCCGCGCCCGCTCGCGCCGGCAGTCGCGACGATTCCTGTGCCCGGCGCGTGCGGCGTGACGGTATGAGCGGTGCGGGCGGGAGAGGAGGGGCGCCCCCACCGTGCATCGGCGTGCTGCTGGCCGCGGGACGATCCCGTCGCATGGGGCGCACCAAGCAACTCCTGCCCTGGCCGACGCCGTCGGGCGCCAAGCCCCTGGTGGCCGCGGCGTTCGACGCCATCGCGCCCGCCTGCCAGACGATGATTGTCGTGCTCGGCCACGAGGCGGAGGCGGTGGCGGCTGCGCTCGCGCCACGCCGGTTCGAAGCCGTGCCCGCCGACGCCGATGCGCCGATGTACGAATCGATCCGGGCGGGGCTGGGCGCGGCACGCCGGCTCGACGCCAGGGCGAGCGCCTTGCTCCACCCCGCCGACCATCCACAGGTCGATCCGGCCACCCTCCGCACGGTGATCGACACGGCCGCGCGAAACCCCGGACGGGCCATCATGCCCGTGTACGGCGGCGCCGGCGGGCACCCGGTGCTGATCCCCGCGGACCTGATCGACCATCTACTCGCGTTCGCCGGAGAGGGCGGGCTGCGCCGGTACTGGCAGGATCATCCGGATGACTGCATCCGCCTGGCGGTTGACGATCCGTTCGTGGTGCGCGACCTGGATACACCGGACGATTGGGACGCCAAGCCGCGCTGAGGGCGGCGTCGCCACCCCCACCCCCGCACAGTCATGGTGCGGGGCGAACTCTTCTTCGCGTCTTTCCGCATCCCCGCTATGGTGTGTTCCGCGTTCCGGCACGATCCGTTCCCCTGAAATATGGCGCCGCCCATGTTCAACACCACGTTCCCACACACGGCGGCGCGCTCGGCCGCTGCCCTTGCATTCCTCGTCCTTCTCGCCACCGGTCAGGAGCCCAGGCCGAGGCAACCGATCGCGACCCCTGCGCCGGCGGCGCGATCGCTGCTCATCGTCGCGCCCGCGGCGTTCCAGGAAGCGCTCGGCGACTACCTCGCTTTCAAGCGCGAGCGGCTGCCCACGGAACTGGTCTCCTTGGAGGCCGCGCTGGCCGACCCGAGCGCGGCCGCGGGCGTCGATGACCCCGAGCGGCTCAAGCGGTTCCTCTTTGCCCGCTGGCGGCCGGGGGGCCACGGCCTGCGGTATGTCCTGCTCGTCGGCGATGCCGACGCCATGCCCGTCCGCTACATGGTGCTCGACCGCGTCACGGCCGCCGCCTTCGACTACGCCTTCTACCCCAGCGACCTCTACTACGCCGACCTGGCCAAGCCCGACGGCTCATTCGACGACTGGAACGCCGCCAAGGACTCGTTCCACGCCGCCTACTTCGGCGAGGTGCGCGGCGAGAAGAACAAGTCCGACCCCATCAACTACGACCAGATCGACTACCGCCCCGACGTCGCCGTCGGTCGCTGGCCCGTCAGCACGCCCGACGAGGTCCGCACCGTCGCGGCCAAGACGATGGTTTACGAGAGCGCCATCGCCCACGGCTCGGCCCCCGCCATCCACCGCGCCGCGTTCATCGCCACCGGCGGTTGGGTCGAGAATCGCACCCCGTTCGACCAGATGGCCGGTCACCTGCCCGCGGGCTGGACGGTCGAGAAGCGGTACTTTGCCGGTGGCGGGCGCGACGACAAGACGCCCCCGCCCGACGAGACTCAGGTCGTCGCCCTGCTCAACGAGGGGCTGAGCCTGCTCGTGCATTCCGGACACGGAGCCGACGACCGCTGGGACGGCTCGCTGAGCGTCGCCGGCATCCCACGACTCCACAACCAGGCCCACCCGGCCGTAATGCTCTCCGCGGGATGCTCGACGGCGCGATTCGCCACCCTCCCGCCGTACGAGGCCTACGTCGATATCGACGGCAAGGAGCACGCCGGCACCAATGCGGGCGAAACCTTCGACGCCCCGCCCCCGCCGCCCGCGCCCTACCAGAAGGGGCGCTACAACCCGACCGGCCTGGGTGAACAGCTGCTGCGCGCCGGGCCTTCCGGAGCCGTGGCGTACATCGGCTGCAACACCGGCAGCCAGCCCTGCGGTATGACCCTGCTGGAGGGCTTCGTCGATGCGCTCAGCCAGACCTGCCCCGAGCCACCTCGCCTTGGCGACTGTTGGGCCGCGGCCATCGCGTACTACTACGACAAGCAGAACCTCGCCAACCTCAAGCCCAACGCCGACTGGTACCCACCGAGCATCTTCTTCCAGGGGATGAAGTTCTTGCTCTTCGGCGATCCATCCGCACCGATGCCCGCAAGGCCCGAGCCATGAACATCTCCGAGCCTGCCCCGGTCGCAGGTACTCCTGTGGATGCCGGCGCCGCCCCTCCTACGGCTTGATCGGGGCGCTGGCCCCCATCCCCGGGCCGCAGATTAGCGCGTTGGCCATGATCCGCATCGTGCCCTTCGTCGAGCCGCGGAAAGTCGGCGATGACGCGAACAGGATTACCTGTCCCGTGCCGACGGCCTCGCGCGTGACGTAGGCGGAGTTGGCCAGCCGGTCCGCGGCCTCCGGCCAGAGCAGGCCGCTCATCCGCAGGCGGAGTTCCTGCCCGGCCGGCAGCGGGGCCCAGGCCGATCGCCTGGGGGCCTCCTTGCCGGCCTCCTTGGACCCGTCCTTCGCCGTCTCCTTGCCGGCTGGTTCGCCTGCCGGAGCAGTCTTGGCCTTGTCGTCAGGCTGCATGGGCGGCGGCGACGCCGGGGCCGCCGGCTGCGCAGCGAGCGGCTGCGACGACCCGCCCGGCGGCGGCGCGCCTGGTGTCGCCGGCGCGGGCGGAGCCGGTGGGGCGGCGACGTACGCCCCGAGCCGGACCGGCGCCTGCACCGGCCCCGCGGCCATCAGCACAGTTGACGATTCGAACAGAATGGGGACCACCTCGCCGCACCCGGCCGTCAGCCAGTGGCGGTCGTCCACGCGCCCCGCCAGGATCGTCCCCTGCGGCATGAAGATCTGCCGCCACTTGTCGCGGCGCTTGATCTCCTCATCGTTGGGCTTGTCATCGCTCTTGGGCGCGGCCCACGGGTACGCGACCTCGACCGGCGGCGTGTACGCCCAGACGGCGTCCGGGTTGACGACCGTCGTGCGGCCCTCCCATTCGCGCACGACGGCCATCGCGTAATCGTCCAGTTTGGTCACCACGTCCGGCAACAGGCGGGCGCCGGTGATTCCCGCCGTCTCCGTCGCCAGCCACGCCGCGGACGAGCCGACCGCGATCAATGTTCCGCCGGCGCGAACCCAGCCCTTGATCGCCTCGAGGTTCTCCTTGAGGATGTCCCCGCCGCCGGAGGGCACGACCAGCACGTTGTAGCGACGCAGGTCGGCCCCGTTCAGCACCGCCGAGTCGAGGTACGACGCGCGCACGCCCAGCGTGCGGTCCAGCAGGTGCCAGACTTCGCCGAACCCGTACGCGCCGACCGGCTCGCGGGCCAGCACGGCGATCCGCGGCTGCTCCAGCAGGATAAAGTGCTCGCCGCCCAGGTCGGGCAGGTCGCCCGGCCCCAGCCCGGAGTTCAGCCCGACGGCCTGCACGTCGAGTTCGGACACGGCTTGCGCGACCGCCGCGCCCAGGTCGCCGTTGAACAGGCGGTTGTCAACCCTGGTCACGACGACCGACCCGCGGGCGTACGCCTTGCCCTCGAACTCGAACGCCTTGTCGGCGACACGAACGTGCACCTGGCGTTCCATCAGCCGTCCCGCGACCGCGACGGACGCATCATCGGCGCCGTCGATAACGTAACCGACGGACGCCGGGCCCGGGTTGGCCGGCGCGCCGCCGGCGGCGGGCGGTGAGTAAGGTGTGGCCCCGTCCGGCAGCGCCATCGGAACCTCGAAGGCCTCGACGTCGTGGAGCATCGTCAGGCTCCAGCCCGTGATGTCGTACAACTTCGACCGCCCGAACCGCAACAGTTCGCGCCGTTCGTCCTGCAGGAACGGGACCGACATGCGGGTGTCGAACTCGAGCATCGCGCCCAGCAAGCGTGCCTCGGGCTGTCGGTTGGGGATCAGGATGGTCCCCGCCGGGAACTGGCGGTCCTTGAACTCGCGGTTGAGCCGGTCCTTGCCCGCCGGGGCTGTGAAGGCCCGGGCGGCCGTGTACACCTCGAACCCCTGCAAGCGCATCAGGTCCAGGAACGCCGCCTCGCGCGTGCGGTTGGCCGAGGGGACGACGGCGAACGTGCGGGCGGCGAAGGGCCCCTCCGCGCCGACCGCCTCGCGGCGCTGCGCCAGGAAGTCCGCCATCACCGCGCCCCGGTTGGCCCGCAGCGTCGTCAGGTTCGCCACCGAACTCACCAACTGGTGGTGCACCGATTCGCGGTACGTCATCAACGTCCCCTCGGCCCGGCGCACCGCGTCGGTGCCGATCGCGCCCTGCTCATAGAGGATGTCCAGCGCCCCGCGGTACCCCGCCCACGAACTCGAGTACCCCGGGTACCACTCCTCGTTCCACTCGCCCGTGTAGTACCGCCAGCCGAAGCGGTCGAAGGCCGCCGCCTGGTCTTTGCTGAACACATCCCACCACTTCTTCATCGACGCGGCCAGATTCGGGTTGATCGGCTCGCGCGGCGGGCTGAACAGGAACGTGTCCTGCGAGCCCATCTCGTGGCTCTCCATCAGCAACTGCGGGTGCCACGACCCCACCGCCGCGATCCGGCCGCGCGACTCCGGCTGCACCCCCAGGATCCAGTCGCGGTTCATGTCGAACAGGTAGTGGTTGGTGCGCCCCTGCGGCCATGAGCCCGTGTGCAGCAGCGACTGGTCGTCCACGCTCGGCTGGACCGTGCGGTTCTCCGCGGCCTGCTTGAGAAAGCGGTCGCGCCCGTCGGGGTTCATCAGCGGGTCGATGATGACGACCAGGTCATCGAGCATCTTGACGACCGGCTCGTCCCGGCTGGCGCACAGGTGATAGGCGAGGGCAAGGGACGCGTCGGAGCCGGACATCTCGTCCCCGTGGATCACATAGGCCATCCAGGCCACGGCCGGGAGGGTCTGTGCCAGGTGGTCGCCCTCGGCGGCGGTCACGGTTCGCGGGTCGGCGAGCCTGGCCATGTCCGACTTGATCTGGTCCAGTCGCTTGATGTTCGCTTCAGAGGTGATGACGAGGTAGTAGAGCGTGCGCCCCTCGTGGCTACGGGCGTACTCGAACAACTTGGCTCGGGGGCTGGCCTGGGCGAGGGCCTTGACGACCGCCTCGATCTGCGCGTGCGTGCCGGGACGCTGGCCGACCGGGAACCCCAGCACCGAGCCGGGCGCGGGCACCGCGGGGTCGTACGTAGCGCCAGGGAAGAACGGGGTGTCGTACTCCAGGCCGGGCACGGGGCTCGGGACAGGAGCGGCAGGGATGGGCTGCGGTTGCCGGGCCGCCGCGGTGGCGTGAACGAATGCGGCTGTGAGCACCGCAATGGCCATGGTGAAGGCAGGCTTCATGGGGCGCGAACTCCTGAGGCCAGGTTCGTGATACGGCGCGGCCGCACATAGTCTCGCGACGAACGGGCATCGCCGCAACTCTCGGGGGGAACCCGCCCCGGCCGCGCAAGCAGGACGAGGGACGGTAGCATTGCCCATCCATCAGTTCGCTTGGGGGGCGGGCGTCTCGTCCCGCCGCCGCCAGCCCGACCCACCGATGCCGCCCAGCCACGACGCCAATCGGATCCGATCGAGCCATGGCGCCAACATCCCCGGCCCGCCGTGGCGGATCTGGATCGACACCGGCGGCACCTTCACCGATTGTGTGGCGCGCGCCCCCGACGGCGCCCTGCGCCGGGCCAAGGTCCTCTCGACCGGTTCGATCCGGGCTCGCGTCGCAGCGGTTGAGGGCGTGCGACGGCTGCGGGTGGAGCATCCGCCGGCCGGCGCCCCGGCGGCGCTCACCGGATTCTTCCTGTCAGTGCTCGGCGCCGCGGTGGGGGGGCGCCGGTGGCGCGTGACCCGGCACGAGCACGACATGCTCGAACTGGACGCGCCGGTCTCGAGCGACCTTCGACCCGGCGCCCTCGTCGAACTCGGCACGGGCGAACCCGCCCCGGTGCTGGCGTCGCGCCTGGTGACCGGCACGGCCGTGGGTGAGCCGTTGCCCGCGGCGGCGCTGCGCCTGGCCACCACCCGTGGCACCAACGCGCTGCTGGAGCGTCGGTTGACGCCGGCCGCGTTCTTCGTCAGCCAGGGATTCGCCGACCTGCTGGTCATCGGCGACCAGCGCCGGCCGGACCTGTTCGCGCTCGACATCCGCCGCCCGGCCCCCCACTACCACAGCGTGGTCCAGGTCACCGGGCGCCTCGACGCTCAGGGGCGCGTGCTCACCCCGCTCGACCTTGACGCGGTCCGCCCCGAAGCGCTTCGGCTGCTCGGCAGCGGCGTCTGGGCCGCCGCGATCGCGCTCCTGCACAGTTGGCGCAACCCCGCGCACGAACAGGAACTGGCCGGGATGCTGCGCGCCATCGGCTTCCGGCACGTCTCGTGCTCCGCGGACCTGTCGCCCCGGATCAAGGTCCTGCCCCGCGCGCAAACGGCCGTGATCAACGCCGCGCTCTCGGAGGCCATCGACGACCTGCTGGACGCAACCGCTGCGCCATGGCCCCCCGGCGGCGGGCGCACGCTGCACGTCATGACCAGCGCCGGCGGGCTCGTGCGTGCCGGCCGCTTCGCCCCCAAGGACAGCCTGCTCAGCGGGCCGGCCGCGGGCGTCGCCGGCGCCGCGGAGGTCGGCCGGCGCGCCGGGCTGAGCAGGATCATCGCGTTCGACATGGGCGGCACGAGCACCGACGCCGCCCGCATCGACGGCGAGATGGAGTATACCGTCACACACCGCGTCGGGGATGCCGAACTCATGGCCCCGGCCCTGGCGATCGAGAGCGTGGCTGCCGGCGGAGGCTCCATCTGCGACTTCGACACGGCGGCCGGCGGCGCGGGCCCCGTGGTCGGGCCGCGCAGCGCGGGCGCTGCGCCCGGGCCGGCGTGCTACGGGGCGGGTGGGCCGCTGACCCTGACGGACGTCAACCTCTTGCTCGGGCGGTTGGACCCGACCCGATTCGGGATACCGATCGAGCCCGGCGCCGCGGCGAGGGCGTTCGACGCGGCGTGCCGGAGGGCGGCGCAGGCGGGGCTCGACGTCGCCGATCGCGACGCGGTCCTGGAGGGTTTCCTCGAGATCGCCAATGAACGGATGGCGCAGGCGATCCGGCGCGTATCGGTGCGCAGGGGGTACGACCCCGCGCGCTATGCGCTGGTCGCCTTCGGCGGCGCGGGCGGTCAGCACGCCTGCGCTGTGGCGGCGCGCCTGGGGATCACCTCGGTCCTGGTGCCCCGCGATTGCAGCCTCCTCAGCGCGCTGGGGCTGCGCTCGGCGCTGCTGGAACGAATCGGCGAACGCCAGGTGCTGCGGCCGCTCCACGAGTTTGCTCCGCTCATGGATGCCGCGCTGGCCGACCTGGCGGCCGCGCCCGCCGCTGAACTGATCGACGAGGGCGCGCCCGCCGATCGGATCGCCGTGCGTCGGCGCATCGCGAGCCTTCGCTACACCGGCCAGGACCACACCATCGAGGTCGAGTACGAGCGGCCCGAGCGGCTGCGCGACCAGTTCGAGGAGCGGTCCCGAGCCATCTTCGGCCACGCGATCACGGGTCGGCCCATCGAAGTGGAGTCGCTGCGCGTCGTCGTGGCGTGCATGGAGGATGCCCGCGACGCGGACCAGCCGACTCCAGTGCCGCCGCGCCCGTCGGCGGCGGCACGGCAAACCCGCGCGCGGTTCGCCGGTCGGTGGGTCGACGCTCCGATCTTCGATCGCGACGCCCTGGCCGCGGGTCAAGCCGTCGATGGGCCCGCCCTGATCCTGGAGGAGCGGAGCGCCACCGTCGTCGAACCGGAGTGGCGCGCAACGGTCGCTCCGTCGGGCGACCTCCTCCTGACCCTGCGGCCCGCGCCGGCCATGAGCGATGCGCCGGCCCGCTCCACCGCCGAACTCCGCCCCGCGATCATCCGGCACGAACTGCTCGCCTCGCGCCTGGTCGCGCTGGCCGAAGAGATGGGCGAGATGCTCCGGCGCACCGCCCTCTCGACGAACGTCAAGGAGCGCCTCGACTTCTCGTGCGCCTTGCTGGACGCCGGCGGCGAACTGGTCGTCAGCGCCCCGCACATCCCCGTGCACCTTGGGGCGCTGGGGCTGTGCGTGCGGCGCGTCCTCGCGGCCGTGAGCATTGAACCCGGCGATGTGGTCGTCACCAACCACCCGGCCTGGGGCGGCTCGCACCTGCCGGACGTGACCCTGGTGGCGCCGGCGTTCGACGCCAGCGGCCGGCTGCTCGGCTTCGTCGCCTGCCGCGCCCACCACGCCGAGATCGGCGGCACGCGCCCGGGGTCGATGCCCCCCGATGCCCGCACGCTTGATGAGGAAGGCGTGGTCATCCCGCCCATGCACCTTGTCAAGGCGGGCCGGCCGGATTGGGATGGCGTCCGGCGCCTCCTGACCGGGGGCGCGCACCCGACGCGGGCCGTCGAGGAAAACCTGGCCGACCTGGCGGCGCAGCTCGCGGCCGTCCGACTCGGCGCCGAGGGACTGGCCCGGCTCGCCAAGGCCGAAGGGACCGGCGAACTGGCCGGCACGATGCGCCGGCTCAAGGATCGCGCCGAAGCGCGGCTGCGCAGCGCGCTGAGCGCGCTGCCGCTACACGTCCGCGAAGCCCTCGGCGCCCTCGATGACGGCTCGGTCATCCGCGTGAGCATCCAGGTGGGTTCGGACCGGACCGTGATCGACTTCGCCGGCACGAGCGGCGTGCACCCGGGCAACCTCAACGCGCCGCTGGCGGTGGTCCAGAGCGCCGTGATGTACGTGATGCGCCTGCTCATCGGCCCCGGCGCGTCCGTGGCCGAGGTGCCGCTCAACGATGGGCTGGTGCGACCGATCGACCTGCGCGTGCCGGAGGGCCTGCTCAACCCGGCGTTCGGCGCCGACCGGCGGCTCTGGCCCGCCGTCGCGGGCGGCAACGTCGAGACCAGCCAGCAGGTTGTCAACCTGCTGGTGCGGGCCTTGGGACTGGGTGCGGACAGCCAGGGAACGATGAACAACCTCCTCCTTGGCGACCGCCGGCGCAGCTACTACGAAACCGTCGCCGGCGGCGCTGGGGCCGGGCCCGGTTTCCACGGTGCCGCGGCGGTCCACACGCACATGACCAACACGGCCATCACCGAGCCGGAGATCCTCGAACACCGGTACCCGGTGCGGCTGGATTGCTTTGCGATCCGGGGCGGATCGGGCGGGGCGGGGCGGTGGCGCGGCGGGGACGGCGTGGTCCGCCAGATGACCTTCCTGGAGCCGCTGTCGCTGTCGCTGCTGACGCAGCACCGCACGATCGGCCCGGCGGGGATGGCCGGGGGCGGCGACGGCGCGCCGGGGCGGCAGCGGCTGCGACGCGCGGATGGCTCGACCATCGATCTACCGGCGATTGCCGCGGCGGAGGTCGGTCCCGGCGACACGCTGATTCTCGAGACCCCCGGCGGAGGCGGGTGGGGCGCGCCGTGAGAACTGATCAGGGCTGGAACAGCGCCGTCGCTGAGATCTTCTGGCGCTTCATACCCGGGCCGCTCCAGAAGACTTCCAGGTCGTGCCCGCCGGTCTTCTCGAAGTAGGTGACGGTGATCGGGTGCAGGCCCGCACCCAGGGCGACCTGGCCCGCCTTCTCGCGCAGGCTGTGCAGGCCGTCGTTGTCCACAACGAGCGTGTCGCCGATGAACAGGCGGCTACCGTCGTCGGAGTTCGTCGCCAGGATGTAAACGCCGTCCTTGGGCACGTTGAGGTAGGCGCGGAACCGGTACGCGAAGTAATGGTCGTCGGCGCCCTTGGCGAGCGTGAAGTCCTTGGCGATGGTGACGCCGGTGGGCTTGATCTTGTCGAAGTCCGGGACGGCGTTGAAGTCGCCCTCGTACAACTCGGCGCGCACGCCGGGCGTGTGGTGCTCGCCCTTGTCGGCCGGCCTGGGCGTGACCTTGGTGAACATCATCCGGGCCACGCCGCTGACCGGCTGAGAATCACGGAACGCCCGGGCGCTGACGGTGCATGTAGCGGTCAGGGACAGCGGCCCCAGCCTACTGTCACCCCCATAGACGGGCGAATCCGCGCGCGGGTCCGTCCCGTCCGTCGTGTACCGGATCGTGATGTTCCGGCGGTCCGAGGTGATGGGTACATCGATGGTGTCCACGAACATGGTCGTCGCGCCCGGCCCACTGGCCCCGATCACCGGCGGCTCGGAGATGTCCGGCTTGCCGGCCACGTCGAGGACGACGACGCTGTCGATGCGGTCGGGGGCGGCGCTGGGGACCGCCACGACGAGCGAATCCTCCCGGCGCGCGACGGACAGCGGCTTGCGGGCGGGGTCGGCCAGCAGATACGCCCCCCCACCCCCCCCACTCCCCGCGGCGTCGTTGAAGATCCCCGGCACGACCAGCGAGCCGTCCCTGGGCCAGTCGAAGACGTGCAGGTACAAGCGTGTCTTGCCGCCATCGATCGCCTTGGCGGTACACCGCCCCCACGCCAGCGTCCGGAACGGCCCGGCGCTCGTCCCATAGATCGACTCGGAGTTCACCCTCATCCACGCGCCGATGGCCTTAAGCCGCTCGATGCTTTGCGCGGGGATCTCGCCCTCGGCGGTCGGCCCGACGTTGAGCAGGAAGTTGCCCCCCTTGGACGAGATGTCGGCAAGCTTGCGGACCAGGTCCTCGGTGGACTTGAAGTTCTGGTCGGCGCTGTTGTACCCCCAGTGGTCGTTCATCGTCATGCAGGTTTCCCAGTCCACGCCGCCCATCCCCGTCGGCGGGATCTCCTGCTCGGGCGTGCCGTAGTCGCCCGCGTAGCCGGCCTTGGTCATGCCGTACTCGCCGCCGCCCTTGTCCACGCGGTTGTTGACGATGATCCCCGGCTGGAGCGAGCGCACGTAGGCGTCCAAGTCCAGGCCGCGCTCGTGCGTCCAGGTGCCTTCCCACTGTCCGTCGAACCACAGCACGCCGATCTTGCCGTAGTTGGTGAGCAGTTCGCGCACCTGGGCCTTGAGGTACGCCACGTAGCGGTTGAAGTCCGCGCCCTCGGTCGGGCGGTGCTCCCAGTCCCGGCGCGGCAGGTAGTCCGGGTGGTGCCAGTCCATGATCGAGTGGTACCAGCAGATCTGGACCCCCTCGGCGTGGCAGGCGTCGGCCATCTCCTTCATGATGTCGCGGTGGAAGGGCGTGGACATCACGTCGAAGTCGGTCTGCTTGGAATCGAAGAGGCAGAACCCGTCGTGGTGCTTGGAGGTGATGACGATATACTTGACGCCCGCCTCCTTGGCCAGGCGCACCCAGGCGCGGGCGTCGAACTTGAC
>JBGPGM010000024.1:0-11458 GCA_041483855.1 Phycisphaerae bacterium
ACGACCTGCTCGCCATCGTCCTTGAGTAGTTCGAGGCGGTCGAGCCAGAGTTTGTCGCCCTTGGCGTGGGCGAACCAGGAGCCGGTCTTCTGCTGCTCGAACTTGAGGACGGTGCCCTCGACCGTGATCGCCAGCGGGCCGGACTGGCGGGGGACTTGCTGGGTGACGCGCACGCGCTGGCCGGGGAAGAAAGTGGCGCGCGGCGCGGGGGGGAGCGGAGTGGCTGGCGCAGCGGATGATGGCGTGGGGGAGCGCATGGGGCGAGAGTATAAGGGGCGCCAGCGGCGGGGCGCCGGCGCCACCGGGCGAGAAGGATCACCCGATGACGCTCGCGGCCAGGTCGAGGATGGCCGCGGCACGATCTTCGGTGGGGGCCTCGGCGATGAGGCGCATGATGGGCTCGGTGTTGCTGGCGCGCACGTGGAGCCAGGCCCGCTGGTCATCCCAATCGACGCGGACGCCGTCCTGGTGGTCCTGTCGGGCGTTGGTGTAGGCCGCGGCGACGGCGTCCACGGATCGGGCCGCCTGAGCCCGGTCGCGCAGGGCGACCTTGCGTTTAACGATCGCATAGGCGGGCATGGCGGCGACGAGTTGGCTGATCTTCTTGCCGGTGCGGGCCATGAGAGCCAGGACCAGGGCCATGGCCCCGAGGCTGTCGCGGATGTAGGTGACCTTGGGCCAGATCACGCCGCCGTTGCCCTCGCCGCCGAGCAGAGCGCCCTCGCGTTTCATGGCGGCGACGACGTTGGCCTCGCCGACGACGGTGCGGATGACGCGGGCGCCGTAGCGCGCGGCCACGTCGTCGATCATGCGGCTGGTGGAGAGATTCGTGACCAAGACGGCGCCCTTGGGGGGCGCGCCGGCGGAGAGGAGAGACTCGGCAGCCAGGACGAAGGTGTACTCTTCGCCGATGTAGCGGCCCTTGTCGTCGATGATGGCCAGGCGGTCGCCGTCGGGGTCCTGGGCGAAGCCGAGGTCGGATTCGAGTTTCTGGACGGCCTCGCAGAGGGACGCGAGGTTCTCGCGGGTCGGCTCGGGGGCGTGCGGGAAGATGCCGGTGTCCTTGCAGCCGACGCGCCAGAGGTCGCAGCCGAGGCCTTCGAGCAGCCATTTGCCCGCGGAAGCGCCGGAGGCGTTGACCGAGTCGAGCAGGGGCTTGAAGCGTTTGACGCGGATCTGCTCGGTGGCGCCGGGGAGTTGATCGATGGCGCGGGCGACGAGGGCGGGATGCGTGTAGACACCCTGGCCCTGGACAGGGGCGACGGAGCCGACCTTGTCCCAGTCGGCCAGCCCGGGCCTGGCGGCGTGGAAGCGTTCGATGATCTGGTTGGCGATGGCGGCGTCCGGGGCGGAGGCGTTGACGGCGGACTCCGTGCCGCGTTCGCGCACGATGCACTTGAGGCCGTTCCATGGCTGGGGGTTGTGGCTGGCGGTGAGGACGATGCCGCCCGCGGCGTGCTGGTCATCGACAAGGACGGCGACGGTGGGCGTCATGGCGACGCCGGCGTCGATGACGGCGCAGCCGGCGCCGGTGAGGCCGGCGACGGCCGCGGCATGGAAGGGCTGCCAGCCGGCGCGTCCGTCGCGGCTGAGGACGACGCGGGGCATGGCGCCGCCGGCGCGGTCGCGCAGCCAGCCGCCGAAACAACCGGCGAAGCGTGCGGCGACCTCGGGGGTCAGGCTCTGGCCGATGATCCCCCGGCAGCCGCTCACGCTGAGCATCAGCGGGGCGGGGTCGGGCATCGGGCGGTTCCGGAGGGGATGGTGCGGGCGGCCGTGGGCATGAGGCGGCATGGTAACGCAAAGGCGCAGGGCCGATCATGCCGCGGCGAGGGAGAGCAGGCCCGGAGCATCGACGGTCTGGACGACGCTCAGGTCGCGAGGGCTGAACGCGGCCAGGTCGATGACCTCGCCCGGAGCCGCGCCGCCGATCTTGCGGACGGTGGGGCGGTCCATGCGGCGCGGGTCGGAGTTGGCGATGACGACGGCGGTCTGGCCGGTGGAGAGGCGCACGTAGGAACCCACGGGGAACAGGCCGCACAGTTCGATCAGGGCCCGCACCGCCGGGCGCCACAGTCGGCCGTGAGCGGCCTGCTCGATGAGGTGCTCGACGGCGGTGAAGGGCTTGGGACGGGGGCGGTAGGGGCGCGGGCCGGTGGCGCCGGCGAAGGTGTCGGCGACGGCGACTACCCTGGCGATGTCATGGATGGCGGGCGCCCGCAGGGCGCGCGGGTAGCCGGAGCCGTCGGGGCGTTCGTGGTGCTGGTATGCTGCGAGTTGGACCTCCTCGGGCAGGTCGCGCACGGAGTCGAGCAGGACGACGGTGTACTGCGGATGGCGCCGGACGATGTTGACCTCGACCTCGTTGAGCGGGCGCTGGGCGTGCCGGGCCTCGGCGGGGACAAGGGTCATCCCGGCGTCGGCGAGCAGGCCCGTGAGCCCGGCCAGGCGGACATGGTGGGCGGACCAGCCGAGGCGCAGCGCGATGCCGATCGCCAGGGCGCCGGTCGTGAACGAGTGATCGGCCAGCAGGTCGGTCGGCGGGGGCCGGATCAGGGCCAGCTGGGCGTAGCGATCGGGATGGCGGGACATCCGATCCATCAGTTCATCGACCAGCACGAGGGGCGTGCCGAGGCCCATCGGTTCGCGCGCGGCCAGGCGCTGAAGGATGCCGCCTTGGGACTCGACGCGCTGGGCCCGCAGATCGTCCAGCAGTCGCGGCGACGGCCAGCCGGGCGCCGCGCCCGGGGACATCGGGACCGGGTCGATCCCGGTCTCGACGCGTGGTGGGAGGCGGTCCCACTTGGCCAGCCGGGCGGTGACGGCGTCGTCGGCGGTGCGCCGGATGACGGCGTGCCGTCGGCGGTCGTCGTCGGGAAGGCCGGCCGGGCGGTCGAGCGCAGTGGCGCTCGTCGTCGCGGCAGACCCATCTGCGTCGGCCTGGCGCCCCGAGAGGGGCACCGGAGCGTGTGCCTTGCGGAGAAGCTTGACTGCGACCATCTCGCTGGCGGAGCGGGCGAGGCAGACCGTCTGGCGCTTCGAGCGGGCCAGGGTGTCGCACATCTCCTGCGTCAACGGGATGCCCGAGCCGAGCAGGCGCACGCCGGTGCGGGTGTAGATGCCCTCATGGAGGACCATCCCCGGCTTGAGCGTGCTGGTCTTGACTTCGCGCATGGGTGCTCCGGCCGCGAGGCGTGGCGCGGGCCGATCCGGTTGTTTCCATCGACGCTGCGGGCGGGTGGGTTGAGGGGAGTTTGGCACCGGTTCGTGGTGTTCCTGCGCTGATCTGGAAGGGGCGGCGTGGGACGGGCCGTACAATGGCGGTGATGTTCGAGTTGTCGGTGGAAACGACGTTCGCCGCGGCCCATGCGATCGTGATCAAGGGGGATCGGGAGGCGGTGCACGGGCACAACTGGCAGGTGACGGTGACGGTGTCGGGAGCGGAAGTGGACGGCGATGGGCTGCTGGTGGATTTTCACGCGTTGGAGCGGGTGCTGGCCGACGTGACGCGCCCGTTCCGCAACGGCAACCTGAACCAGATCCCGCCGTTCGACCGGGTGAACCCGACGGCGGAGAACGTGGCGCGGCACATCGGCAAGGTGATCGAGGAGCGACTGGGGGGACCGGGGGCCCCGCGAAAGGTGGCGCGGGTGAGCGCGGTGCGCGTCACGGAAGCGCCGGGATGCGCGGTGGTCTACCGGCCGGCGCTGAGCCGGGATGAGTTTCGTGCCGAATGAAGGGAGTTCGGTGGGATCCGATCGAGTCAGCCATGCCCGCACAGGACCCGACAATACGCCCCGCGGATGCGGCCGCCCGCGCTCGGCAGCCAGGCCCGACGGCGAACGGTATCGGCGCGCCCGCGGGCGATAACCTGCACCCGGCGGCGGCCGACCGGCCCGCGACGGTTCAGGAGCCGCGCCCGGACGCGGAGGCGGGGCGACGGCTGTTCAGCCGCGACCTGTCGTGGCTGGAGTTCAACCGGCGGGTGCTGGAGCTGGCGCTAGACGATCGGACGCCGCTGCTGGAGCGGGTCAAGTTCCTGGGGATCTTCGGGTCGAACCTGGACGAGTTCGCGATGAAGCGGCTGGGGTGGCTGCGGCGGCGCGTGGGCGCGGGGCTGTCGGGCCCGGACCAGGACGGGCTGACGGCGGGGGTGCTGCTGGCGGCGATGCGCCGGACGATCCGGGAGTTGCAGCATCAGCAGGCGGTGTGCTACGAGACGGCGGTGCGCCCGGCGCTGGCGCGCGAGGGGATCGAGTTGCTCGAGTACGAGAGCGTGGGGGCGGCGGAGCGGCGGTGGCTGGACGATTCGTTCCGCAAGACGGTCTTCCCGGTGCTCACGCCGCTGGCGGTGGACCCGGGGCACCGGTTCCCGTTCATCTCGAACCTGTCGCGCAACTTCGGGGTTCTGCTGACGGAGCCCGGGCGGGCCGAGCCGCTGTTTGCGCGCCTGAAGATCCCCAACGGGATGACGCAGTGGGTGCGCCTGCCGGCGGCGGCGGGGGAGGGCGAGGACGCGGGTCGCGGGCGGTACGTGGAGTTGAGCGACATCATCCACAACAACCTGGACGACCTGTTCCCGGGGATGCAGATCGTGGAGGTGGTGCCGTTCCGGGTGACGCGTGACTCGGAGGAGGAGGCGACCGACGACGACGCGGACAACCTGCTGGACCTGGTCGAGGCGCAGCTGAAGCGCCGGCGGTTTGCGCGGGCCGTGCGCCTGGAGGTGGGCGCCAACCCCTCGCCCAAGATCCTGGGGCACCTGGCCGAGGAACTGAAACTGACGGCCGACGACATCGACGAGCGGACCGGCCCGCTGGACTACACGACGCTGGCCGAGATCTCCGACCTGCCCCGGCCCGAGCTGCGCTGGCCGCGCTGGACGCCCGTGGTGCCGGCGCGCCTGGCCCGGAAGCACACGGACATCTTCTCGATCATCCGGGAGGGGGACGTGCTGGTGCACCACCCGTTCGAGTCGTTCACGGCCAGCGCCGAGCGGTTCATCGCGGAGGCGTCGCGCGACCCGGACGTGCTGGGGATCAAGCAGACGATCTACCGGACGAGCCGCGACTCGCCGTTCGTCTCGTCGCTGATCCGCGCCGCCGAGGCGGGCAAGCAGGTGGCGTGCCTGGTGGAGTTGCGGGCGCGGTTCGACGAGCAGTCGAACGTGCGGTTCGCGCGGATGCTCGAGAAGGCGGGCGCGCACGTGGCGTACGGGGTGGTGGGGCTCAAGACGCACTGCAAGGCGGCGCTGGTGGTGCGGCGCGAGACGGACGGGCTGCGCTGCTACGCGCACCTGGGCACGGGCAACTACCACCCCAAGACGGCCCAGCTGTACACGGACCTGGGGCTGTTCACCTGCGATCCGGCGGTGACCGACGACGTGATCGAGCTGTTCAACCTGCTCACCGGGCGCTCGCGCCAGGACTGCTTCGACACGCTGCTGGTGGCGCCCACGAGCATGAGGGCGCGGTTCCTGGCGCTGATCGACCGGGAGATGCAGTTCGCCCGTCGGCGCGGGCCCGGGCAAGCCCCGCCGGGGGCCGATGGGCCCGGCGGCGGGCGGATCGTGGCGAAGATGAACGCGCTGGCGGACCAGGAGATCACGGAGAAGCTGTACGAGGCGTCGCAGGCGGGCGTTCAGATCACGCTCTTCGTGCGCGGATTCTGCTGCCTGCGCCCCGGCGTGCCGGGGCTGTCGGAGAACATCCGCGTGATCTCGGTGGTGGGCCGGTTCCTGGAGCACTCGCGGATCTTCCACTTCGGCGCCGGCTACGCCGACCCGGTCGACGGGGACTGGTACATCAGCTCGGCGGACTGGATGTACCGCAACCTGAACAACCGCGTCGAGGCGGCGTGCCCGGTCAAGGACCGCGCCGCGCGTGGCAGGCTGCAACGGGTCATCGACGTGATGCTGGCGGATCGCCGCAAGGCGTGGGAACTGCTGCCCGACGGGCGGTACGTGGCGCGCACGCCGCCCCCGGGCGCGCCGGCCGATTCGCCCGCGGTCGATGGGACCTTCGCGACGCTGATGCGCGAGGCGATGGGGGGATGAGGCAGCGCGCCGGCGTCGGAGCCGACGCTACGCCGGACGGGCCGTCAGGCGACGCAGCAGCAGCCCGCACTCGACGAATACCCACGCGGCCAAGAGCGGCACGACCCACCAGGCGTGCACGTCGGCGCGCTCGATCGCCTGCGTGATCAGGCGCTGGACGTTGCCCTTCCACAGCCCCTTGGTCAGGCCCAGGATCGGGTGGGGTCGCAGCAGCGACCGGGCGTGACCGGCGCGGAGCCAGGCGACGCCGGGCTCGCCCTTGCGTGCCGCGGCCACAAGAACCCTCTCGGCCTGCACGGCGTCCTGGGCCGCGGCGGCGCCCTGACCCGCGCCCTCGGCGGCCTTGAGAAGGTCGGCGCCATCCTTGCCCGTCACGTGCAGAGTGAAGGCCCCCGCGGCTCCCTTGCCGTTGCGCTCGACGAAACGGGCGAGGCGCGAGATGTCGCGCGGCGTGTCGGCGTAGGCGAGCAGGCGCGCGGCGCCGCCGGGGGAGGCGCGCTCGGCCAGCGTCGCCACGTCGCCGACGACGGCCTCGATCTGCTTCAACTTCCGGCCCTTGATGGCCGTCTTGAGGAACTCGGCCATGGGCTCGGTGAGCCGGCCGGCCTTGCGCGCGGCCTTGAGGATCGAGGGCGCCCAGTCAATCTCGGGGGCCAGCGTCGTGACGATGCCGAGGCTCGAGAGCAGGACGATCACCTCGTCCGTCTCGCCGTCCATGACGTACTTGGCGGCCTGGATGAGCAGGTCGCGGATGTCGCCGACGATGACCAGGTCCGTGGCGACGGCGCCGACGAGCATCTCCAGCGAGTCGCCGCGCCCCGAGAGGGCGCCCAGGCCAACATCCTTGATCTTGCGGAGCGTGCTGTCTCGCTCGGCGATGACCTGCTGCTTCTGGCGGAGGACCTCGATCTGGGTCTGGCCGGTGGCGGCGTCCAGGCCGGCGTCGGCGACGACGATGGCCTCGCCGAATCGACCGGCCTGGCGCAGATGGGCGATCTCGGCGACGTAGTCGAAGTCGGGCAGTCGGGCCAGGGTCAGACGGGCGAGGCGCGCGCCGGTGTCCGCGGCGAGGACCCAGAGAAGGAACGATGCGAGCGCCAATCGAGCCAGAGCCCAGCGGCAGCGCCAGAGCGTGCGAGCGGCCCGCCAGGATGGCCGCAGCGCCGGGGCGCGCCGCGCCGGGGCCTGTGCGGCGATGGCGCTCACGGGGCCACTCCGGCACTCTCGGGCGGCGGCGGCGCCGGCTCGCCCCGTTCATCGTCAAAGAGCACGCGCACGGACACGCCCTTGCCCACGATCGAGTGGATCAGCGACGTCAGCTGCCCGCGGGTCGCGGCGCGCACGCTGGCGGCATCTGAGGGCGCCAGCACCATCTCCCGGGCGCGTTCGGACAGGTCCCGGCGCGCCAGGCCGAGGTAGTACTCGCCCGCGCGGCTGCGGAACCGCAGCCACCCCACCTGCACCTGCGACTGCTCCTGGTCGGAGTACACCTCGGTGCTGATCCGTTGTGGCCCAGGGACGCGGACCACGCAGCTGTTGAGCAGGGGGCTGAAGGAGACAGAGTCGCGCGAGAGCCCCGACAGGTCGGTGCCATAGGAGAGCGTGACCGGCGCGACAACGCTGGCTTTCACGTCGCCACGCCAGCTCTCGGTCGTCGATTCGACCGTGACGGCCGTCTTGATCTGCACGGTCACGAGTTTCATTGCGCGGACGGCGTCGCCCACCCTGGCCTGGGCCGCCAGGCGCGCCGATGTGCCGGCCGACTCGTAGACGCTCAGACCTGGCCCGAGCGCGCCGCGCTGCTCCAGGGTGCGCATGAAGATCGCCAGGACGACAAAGAGCGACGCCGCCAGGGCGCCGAGCGTCAGGGGGAAGGCCCAGCGGCGCGTACCGCGCGAGGCCGGCGCGGGCCCAGCGCGCGCCGCGCCGCCGGCGGCGGAGGGGCTGAGGGCCTTCATCGAGGATGGATCGGGCACGGCGCGGTCACTCGGGGTGCGATCCGGCGGCCGCCAGGTCCCCTGACGCGACTCGCCGGCCCGCATGCTCACTCATCGGCCGGGTCCCGGGCGCTGGTTCACAAGTCGCGCAGGCGGCGGGCGGCCAGCGAGCCGGTGACCCGCTCGCCGGCGTCTCATCACCGGCGTGGGGGAAGTCCGGCTCCCGAAACCGACCGGGAGGGGCATTCGGACGGCTGGTCAGGCGCCCGCCGCCTCCGCCTGGAGGTCCAGGGGGATGATCATCTGGCAGCGCACGCCTTCGGAAGGGAACTCCAGGCGCACGGTCCCCTTGAGTTCGAAGGCGATCCCGCCCTCGATCAGTTCGCTGCCGAATCCCCGGCGCGTCGGCGCGCTGACGGGCGGGCCGCCGGATTCGGTCCAGACCAGGCACAGGACCCGCGCGCCGCCATCGGCGTTGTCGGTGGTCCAGCGCACGGCGACCCGCCCGCTCTGGGTCGAGAAGGCGCCGTACTTGGCGGCGTTGATGGCCAGTTCCTGCAGGGCCATGACCAGGGGCGAGGCGGCGCGGGCGGGGATGGTGACGTCCTCGCCCTCGATGGACACCTGGGCCCCTTGATCGTACCGGTACGCCTCGAGCGTCTGCTGCACCAGCTGGAGCAGCCCGATTCCCTCCCAGTGGGACCGGGCCAAGGCGTTGTGCATGCGCTCCAGGGCGCGGAGGCGCCCCATGAAGGTCTCGCGGAACTCTTCGACGCTGGTGGCGCTGCGGATGGATTGCTGGGCCAGGGAGTGCACGGCGGCGAGATTGTTCTTCACGCGATGGTCCAGTTCGGCCATCATCATGGTCTGCCGGCGCTCGGCCTGCTTGCGCTCGGTGACGTCCTGCACGATCGAGGCGACGGCCACGACCTTCCCGTCGGCGTCCACCAGTGGCGTGTTGTACCACTCGCACAGGATGGTGCGCCCGTCCCTGGTTGTGTTCTCGTTGGTGCTCCGTTCTCCGCCCCGGCGCTCCAGCAGGGCGCGGAAGACTTCGTCCACCTGGGCGCGACTCCGGTCGGCGATGATGAACGAGGCGTGCCGTCCGACCGCCTCGGAGGCCGGGTACCCGAAGACCCGCTCGGCGGCCGGGTTCCATTCCGCGACGGCGAAGTCCGCATTCCAGACAATGACGCCCAGGGGCGACTGGCGGATGAACATCGACAGGCGCTGCTCGGACTCGTGCAGGCGCGCCTCGTCGCGCTTGCGCTGCGAGACGTCGCGCACCAGCAGCAGCACCTCCTCGCTGCCGCACGGCACGACGCGCACCTCCCACTGGCGCGCCGGCCTGCCCGGGCGCACGGTCTCGTACTCGTAGGTCTGCGACGCGCCGGTCCGGAAGGCCCGCTCCAGCGAGCGCATGCACTGCTCGGCCCGCTCGGGCGCCAGCACCTCGCGGGCGGTACGTCCCAGGAACTGCTCGGGAGGCGCGGCCAGTTCGCCGAGGTCCTGCGCGTGGTAGGCCAGGTAGCGCCCCCGGCGGTCCATCCGGAACATCAGGTCCGGCACGGCGTCCAGCAGCGCCCGGGTCGTGGCTTCGCTGCGGCGCAGCGCCTCCTCCGCGCGCACGCGCTGCGTGATGTCGGAGACCAGCACCGAGAAGCCCAGCACGGCGCCGTCTTCGGCTCGGTGCGGCAGGTAGGTGGTGTCGAAGACGGCGGCGGCGCCGTCGGCGCCGGTCAACGGGTTCTCGTACTGCACGCGCTCGCCGCGGAGCGCCCGCTCGAGGTAGGGGCGCATCGCCTCGTAGGACTCGGGCCGCTGAACCTCGCGCACGTGCCGCCCGATGATCTGGTCGCGCGGGCGGTGGAACCATTCCTCGTAGCGCCGGTTGACCCAGCGGTAGCGCTGATCGGCGCCGACGTAGGAAATGTAAACGGGCAGCGTGTCGGTCAGCAGGGCCAGGAGCGTCGCGCTCTGACGCGACTCCTCCTCGGCGCGACGACGCTCCCCGGCCTCCTGCTGAAGGGCCCGGTTGGACGACTCCAACTCCCCGGTCCGGTCCACGACCGCGCGGAGCGCGCGGGCGCGGCTGAGGCTGGTGGCGATACTGACCGTCAGCAGCGCCGTCCCCGTCAGGCCGGCCGCCAGTACGCCCCAGGCGAGCCAGCCCGGTCCGGCCTCGTCGTCCACGACGGCCGCTGTCGCCTGGGCCAACTGCCATCGACGCGTGCCGTGGAACGCATGGATGGACACCGCCACTCCGCCCAACAGCACGAGCGCGACGGTCAGCGTGCCGGCGCGCGGCCGACTCCGATCGGCGGCGCGGTTGGCGGCGGGCATTTCCCTGGTCATGGGGTCGGTCCTCTCGCCGAGCAGCGCGCCCGGGGCTCAATCGTGCCCGGGATCGGCCGCCAACGCAAGCGTCGTTCCACTTTCGCCAGCGACGCGCCATCGCCGGGCGCCCGCGACCAGGATCGACGGCCGGGCGCGCCTACCCCCGGGGTACAATCCACGTCGGATCCACGCCTCCAAGCCGGAGTTCCCACCGATGGCCATCGATGTACGCAACCTGCTCGGCAACGGCGCGGCGTCGCTGCTGAACCACGAGTCACGGACGTTCCCGCGCGCCAGCCTGCACCTGCCCGGGCCGGACTTCGTGGATCGGGTCATGTCGCAGACCGACCGGCCGCCGGCGGTCCTGCGCAACTTCCAGACCATCCTGGACCACGGGCGGCTGGCCGGCACGGGGTATGTCTCGATCCTGCCCGTGGACCAGGGCGTGGAGCATTCCGCCGGCGCCTCCTTCGCCCCCAACCCCCAGTACTTCGACCCGGAGAACATCGTCCGGCTCGCCCTGGAGGGCGGGTGCAACGCGGTGGCCAGCACGTTTGGCGTGCTGGGGGCGGTGGCCCGCCGGTACGCGCATAAGATCCCCTTCCTGGCCAAGTTCAACCACAACGAGATCCTCTCGTACCCCAACACGTTCGACCAGACGCTCTACGGCTCGGTGCGGATGGCGTACGAGATGGGCGCGGTGGCCGTTGGGGCGACGATCTACTTCGGGTCCCCCGAATCGCGGCGCCAGATCCAGGAGGTCGCGGCGATGTTCGAGGAGGCCCACTCGCTGGGCCTGGTGACCGTCCTGTGGTGCTACACCCGCAACAACGCCTTCAAGGTCAAGGGCCCCGACGGCAAGAGCGTCGATTACCACTCCTCCGCCGATCTGACCGGCCAGGCCAACCACCTGGGCGTCACCATCCAGGCCGACATCATCAAGCAGAAACTGCCTACCAACAACGGCGGGTACGCGGCCCTGAACACCGGCGGTTCCGCCTATGGCAAGTGGGACAAGCGGGTGTACACGAACCTGTGCGGGTCCGACGAGACCGGCAAGGGCGGGCACCCGATCGACCTGTGCCGTTACCAGTTGGCCAACTGCTACATGGGGCGCGTGCCGCTGATC
>JBGPGM010000025.1:0-11451 GCA_041483855.1 Phycisphaerae bacterium
ATCGTGGCGGCAGGCTGCGACGCGGGCTGGCTCGAATGCGTGCACAACGAGGACCACAAGGACCTTGCGGTCGCGCGGGCCCTAGTGTCGCACCGCCAGATCGCCGCGGTGGGTTTTACGGGATCTCTGGGGGGAGGCCAGGAGATCGAGAAGGTCGCACGCGAACGGCAATACCCCATCCCGGTCTTCGCCGAGATGGGGAGCATGAACGCGATTGTTGTTCTCCGCCACGCGCTGCGGGCCAGGCCGGAGCAAATCGTGGATGACCTGGCCCAGTCGCTCCTGGCCCGCCACGGGCAGCAGTGCACCGCGCCCGGGATGATCATCGTGCCCGGTCACGACCAGGCGCGCTGGGTCTTCCAGGCCATGGCCGACAGGATCAAGAGGGCCCCGGCCCGTCGGATGCTCGCACCCTGGATCGCGGAGACGTACCGCCGTCGCGTGCGCGAGGTGCTCGATACCGGCGCGATCGAGGCGTGCGAGCCGCAGCCGGCCCAGGAGGGCGGCGACCCGCGCCTGGCGTCTGCCGTGTTGATGTACGCCCAGTCCGCCAGGCTGGAGCACGTGCCCACGGCCTGGGAAGAGATCTTTGGCCCCGCGGCGATCGTCGCGGGCGCAGATATGAACGCTCGCGGGTTCTTCTTCACCGACGGCGCACTCACCGCGACGCTGATCGCCGACCCCGAGGATCTCAAGGATTCAAAGATGGACCTCGTCGACGACGGTTACCTCGCCCCAGGCCGAGAGGTCCAGGCGTGGCTGCAACGTCGCGCCGGGCGCATCATCTTCAACGGCGTCCCCACCGGCGTGCGCGTCGCCGCTGGAATGGTCCACGGCGGGCCGTTCCCGGCGACGAACCGGCCGGACTCCACCGCCGTCGGCCCCTTCGCCATCGAGCGATGGTGCCGGCCCGTCTGCTTCCAGAACTGCCCCGATGAACTGCTGCCCCCTGAGTTGCAGGACGCCAACCCGCTGGGGATCCGGCGGCTCGTCAACGGGGAGTGGGCGTAGGGCACACGGTTCAGGGCGCTTGGCATTGGAAGAACGAAACGCGTCTCGGGCCTCCGACCTCGAACGCCGGACCGCGACCCCGCGACCCGTTCGGATTCCGTCCTCATCCCGCCGGCGCAACTTCTGACTCGCCGCTCGAACGCAAGCCGATAAGTCCCCGATGATGGCAGAGGGAACGACAACCCGAGGTTCGGGGCGGTTGGGCGCTGCGCGTGTGCACTCCCGCGCGCCGGCGGCCGACGCCAACCTGCTCTGGCAACGCATCGGTTGGATCGCCCTGGCCGGCGCCTGGGTCTTCCTGACCGCCAGCGCCATGGGCTTCGACGGTGCGGACGCCCCCGCGCCGGGCGTCTATCCCCACAACGACCCCGCGCTGAACTGGTGCGGCAGGTTCGGGGCCGTGGTGGCGTACTACGCCTTCGAGATGTTCGGCTGGGGCGTGTGGGTGCTGCTCGCATTGCTGGCCCTGCTGCTGGCGATCACGGCCACGGGCCGGCGCGTCGGGCACGTGTGGGTTCGGCTCGTCGGCGCGGTGCTCATGGCCGCCTCGCTGGCGGGCGTGCAGGCGCTGGTGCTGCCGGGGTCAGGGCCAGTCCGCGGCCTCGGCGGCGGCCTGATCGGCACCCTGGGCGTCGCCGAACTGAGCAGCCGGTTCAACACGTTGGGAACCTTCCTGTGCCTGGTCGCGGCCATCATGGTCGCCGCCGTGGTGACCCTCGACGCCTGGGCCCTCGTGGCCGCGATCTGGACAGCCCGCCTCATGCTCGTCGCCGGCCGTCACGGCGGGCGGCTGGCGGGGCGCATGGGCGGGCGGATGGTGACCATGGCCCGGCGGCACGGCGCCTCGGCGCGCCTCAACGACGTGGATGATGACGAGAGTCTGCCGGGTCGGTCCGCGGCCACCGTCGAGGCCAAGGGCCGCGCCCGCCGCGGCATGCGGCTCGAAGACCAGACGATCGGCCAGGACCCGCGCAGCGGCGTGGGGCCGGGGGCGACGGACGCGTTCGATCCGGACGCGATGATGGCCGACCGGACCGCCCGCGCGGGGCCCACCTCGGCGGACGATGAGACCGGCCCCGGGGCATCCAACGACGACGACGACACCCCCGGTGCGCCGCAGGTCTTCGACCCCGAGGCGTTGCGCCTGAAGATGGCCCGCCTTCCCGTGCGGTTCGCGAGCCTGGATGCGCAATCCGCCACCGACGACGACCTGCGGGACATCCAGAACGTCTCGGAACTGGAGGGCTACCGCTTCCCGGGCCTGGACCTGCTCGAGGAGCCCCAGGGGGACTACTCCGAGACGATGAACCAGTACGTCCGCGAGCAGGCCGGGGCGCTGGAGCGGGCGCTCAAGGAATACCGCATCGACGGCGAGGTGGTGGGGATCGACTCGGGCCCGGTGATCACGCTCTACGAGGTGCGCCTGGCACCGGGGACCAAGGTGTCGGTGCTGTCGGCGGTGGCGTCGGACCTGGCCCGCGCGCTCAAGGCGGTGAACATCCGCGTCGTCCCCAACACGGCCGGACGCGACACCGTCGGCGTCGAGGTGCCCAACTCCCACAAGGAGAAGGTGCGCCTCAAGGAACTGATGAACAAGATGGACACCTCGGTCAAGATGCGCCTGCCCATGTTCCTGGGCAAGGACGCTTCCGGCCAGCCGCTCATCGAGGACCTGACCCAGATCCCGCACCTGCTCATCGCCGGCACCACCGGCTCGGGCAAGAGCGTGTGCATGAACACGATCATCATGTCCTTCCTGTACACCAAGAAGCCCAACGAACTCAAGCTCGTCCTGGTCGACCCCAAGATGGTCGAACTCAGCCAGTTCAAGGACATCCCCCACCTGATGTGCCCCGTCGTCACCGAGATGGGCAAGGCCACCGCCATCCTCGAATGGGCCGTCGGAAAGATGGACGAGCGCTACGAGCTGCTCTCCGAAGCGGGCTGCCGCGACATCGCCGCGTACAACGAACTCCCGTGGCCGGAACTCAAGCAGCGCTTCAACCCCGCCAGCGAGCAGGAAGAGGCCCGCATCCCGCGGAAACTGCCGTACATGGTCTTCGTGATCGACGAACTGGCCGACCTGATGATGACCAACAAGGAGGTCGAGCACTCGGTCGTCCGCATCGCGCAGAAGGCCCGGGCGGTGGGGATCCACATGATCATCGCCACGCAGCGCCCGCAGGCCAACGTGGTCACCGGCCTGATCAAGAGCAACATGCCCGGGCGGATCTCCTTCAAGGTTGCCAGCGGCATGGACAGCCGCATCGTGCTGGACCAGAAGGGCGGCGAACTCCTCCTCGGCCAGGGCGACATGCTCTACCTGTCGCCGCGCAACCACAAGCTCATGCGGGCCCAGGGGACGCTGGTGGACGACAAGGAGATCCGGCGGGTCGTCAGGTTCATGCGCGACGTCGCCGCGCCGACCTTCGAGCGCCAGTTGATGCAACTCAGGAGCGGCGGCGGACCGTCCGACGAGGAGGCCCACGACGGCTTCATCAGCGCCCAGGCAGACCCCATGTTCGACGAGGCCGTCGAGATCGTCCTGGAAACCAGGCGCGGCAGCGTCTCGATGCTCCAGCGCCGGCTCGCCATCGGCTACACCCGCGCCGCCCGCCTCATCGAGATGATGGGCGAGGCCGGCATCCTCGGCTCCCACAAGGGAACCGTCGCCCGCGAGGTCACCATGACCCTCGAGGAATGGCACGCCATGAAGGCCCAGGCCGCGGCCGACGCCCGGGCCAACCAGGCCGCGGAAGGGACCGGGGCACCGGGGACGGCGGCAGATCAGGACCTGTTTGGCGCGTCCGGCGGCGCCTCGACGGCGGAATCGGTCCCCGGTGGGAATGCCGGGGCGGCCGGCCCGGGCATGGCGGCGGCGCGCCGGGCCCCAACCTCGCTGGCAGCAGCTCTCGAAGGTAATGGCGACGGGCTGGAGGGGGCCTTCGAGCACAGCGAATCCGAGGACGAGACCGCCGACGCCGAATCCGATAGATCCGACGACGCTTGAGAGCATCGGGCGGGATGCGGCGGTCGGTAACGCCCGGCGAGTCCTGGCTGTACAAGGGGTCGCCCGGCCCAAGCCCGCCGCTGTGACCCTATGGTTGCCCCGGCGCAAGCGTGCCCGCGCGGGGATCGCCCGTCGAAACCGGCGCCCGCGATCCCTATAAATAGCGTCCGGTGTCGGAGCGCCCGCGCGGATCGATGAAACTACGCCTGAACGAAAGGGTCAACATGAGGCTGCTGTCTGGGATTGCGGGGGGCCTGGGAGCCCTGGGGATGTGCCTGTCGAGCGCCTGGGCATTGCCCCCGGTGCTCGACCGGGTGCCGGCAGGCGCGATGGTCGTCATGGTGGTCCCCAGCCCCGACACCCTGCAGAAGGACCTGGACGCCTTGAGCACGGCGCTGGAGGTTCCAGGGGTCGCCATTCCCAAGATCGAGGACCTGCTGATGATGGGCGGAATCACCGGCGGGATCGACACGTCCAGGTCCTTTGCCGTCGTGTTCATGGCCCCGAAGCCCGAGGCCGCGCACGCCGGGAAGGAGGCCGACGCCGACAAGGACGGGAAGGACGCCAAGGGCGGGAAAGCCGCCAATGGCGAGGACAAGGACGATGACGCCGGCAATGCCAAGCCCGACGACCAGTTCATCCTGCTGCTCCCGACCGGCGACTACGCCGCCTTCGTGGGCAACTTCAACGTCAAGCCCAGCGGGGGCGTGGACACCGTGACGCTTCAGGATGCGGACGCGCAGACCATGTTCGTCAAGAACATCGGCGACGGCTACGCCGCGATGGGGGCGAACAAGGAACTGGTCGAGGTCTTCGCGGGCAAGGCGGGCAACGCGCCGGCGTTGGCGGCTTCGATGGGCGCCGCGGGGACGCAACTGGCCGACGCGTCTGATTTCTTCGTCGTCGTGAACATGGCGGCGGCGCGTCCGTCGGCTATGAAAGCGCTGGAGAAGGCTGCCGGCGGGCTGGAAGACTCGCCCATGGGCCCCGCGATGGGTGCGATGGGCAGCAGCGCGTTGCGCCACTGGATGCGCGACCGGATCATGAACGACACCAGGACAGCCGTCGTCGGCCTGAAGGCTGGGGCCATGGGGCTGTCGCTGGACCTGTCGGTCACCTTCAACGACGGGTCCTACCTGTCCAACACGTTCGCTGGCAAGGGCGACACCGCCTCGCTGCTGGGCAGGTTGCCCAACCAACCCTTCCTCGCCGCTTACGCCCTGGACTCGGCCTCCCCCGGTATGAAGCAGTTGCAGAAGGATCTGGCGGCCAAGGCAACCGAGGGCAAGGCAGAGGACGAGAAGACCCCGCCGATCTTCCCGCCGAAGACGGACGCGGTCGATGGGTCCGCGATGGCGATCGGCGCTCCGCCGGGCGGCCTGATGGGCGGACTCCTCGTCAACACCGTCTGGTACGTCAAGACGGCCAAACCGGAGGCCTACGTCGATTCGGTCAAGGCCACGTTCGCCCAGATGGACAAGAAGTCCATCGGCGGCATGACGTTCCAATCGTCCTACACCCCGGCCAGCACCGAGATCGACGGCACCAAGGTTGACGCTTGGGCGATCAAGATGCAGTCCGACCCCGAGGCCGACGGCGGTGGAGGCGGCATGGGCGCGGCCCAGGGTATGGCGTTACTTTTCGGCCCGGCCGGCGGTCCGAGCGGCTACATCTCCGCGGTTGACGGCGGCGTCGTGCAGACATTCGGAAAGAACTCCCTACTTATGGGGGCGGCGATGAAGGCGGCCAAGGGCGGCGAGAGCATGGCGTCTGATAAGCTCCTCGGCCAGGTGAGCGAACGGCTGCCGGCCAACCGCTTGTTTGAGGGGTACCTGGGGATGAAGCCGATCGCGGACGCAGTCCTTCCGTTCCTGGCGATGGCAGGCGTGCAAGCCGATATCCAGGTGCCCGAGACGATGCCGCCGGTGGGTTTGGGCCTTGGCAGCAAGGACGGGGCTGCCCGGATCGGGGTATTCGTCCCCACCCCCGTGCTGAAGCTGATCGCCGAAATCGGGATGAAGGTCGGCGGAGGCCATATGGGGGCCCCGGGCGGGAAGCCCAAAGATGACACTGGACAGCCCAAGTTCTGACGGTATACTGATGGCATAACTCAGCCCCCCCCCCCGAGGAGCCGCTGGCACTGTGCCGCGGCTCCTCTTTTTTTCGGACCGCACCGGCGAACCAGGAGGCGCGTTCGGTGATGAGCACCGCCAGCGATAGCGGCAGCGGGCTCCGCGCGTGGCGGGCGGGAGCGGCCAAGTCGATCGTGCTCGATCAGCCGCGGATCCTGGCGATCCTGAACGTCACGCCCGACAGCTTCTCCGACGGCGGCACGTACGCGACTCCGGAGGCGGTGGCCGAGGCGGCGGCGCTGGCTCTGCGCGATGGTGCGGACGGCCTAGACGTCGGGGGCGAATCCACCCGGCCGGGCGCACGCCGCGTCCCGGCCGCGGAACAGATCCGGCGCATCGTGCCCGCGATCCGGGCCATCAGGTCCGCCGTCGGCCCGGCGCCCCCGATGAGCGTGGACACGACGCTGGCGGAGGTCGCCGCGGCAGCGCTCGACACCGGTGCGGACGCGATCAATGACGTGTCGGCGGGGACGGAGGATGCACGGATGCTGGACCTGGCGGCACGCCGTGGGGCGGGGGTGATCCTGATGCACCGCCTGGCGCCGCCGCAGCAGGATTCGTACTCCGACCGCTACGCCACGCCGCCGGACTACAGCGCCGGCGGCGGCGTGGTCGCGGTGGTGCGGCAGTTCCTGGCGGACCGTGCCGCGGCCGCGCTGGCGGCCGGGATCGCGCCCGAGGGGATCGTGCTGGACCCGGGCCTTGGCTTTGGCAAGACGGTGGACCAGAACCTGGAGTTGATCGCGCGGACCGGCGAACTGGCGGCGCTGGGGTACCCGATCCTCAGCGGCGCCAGCCGCAAGAGTTTCGTTGGCCGTGTGAGCGGGCTGGGGGCGGAGTCGTCCCCGCTCCAGCGCGTCCACGGCTCGGTGGCGCTGAGCGTGGTGCACTGGTCACGTGGGGCTTCAATATTCCGGGTGCACGATGTGCCGGCGCACGCCCAGGCGCTGCGGGCCGCGTCCGCGGCGGCACGAGCGTGCCGGGCGGGTGGCGCCGTCGATGGGGACGTGGGAGCGTGCGGGTGATAGAATCCTCGCCTCAGGCGGCCCGGGCCGCGAGCCGGTGCGCCACAGCCGTAAGGAACCCTGCATGGCCAGCGACAAGGTGACCCAGTTCACGGACGCGAACTTCGACGTGGAGGTCCTGAAGGCGAACCTCCCGGTCCTGGTGGATTTCTGGGCCGAATGGTGCATGCCCTGCCGCATGCTGGGCCCAACGATCGACCAGTTGGCCGACGAGTTCGCGGGCAAGGTGAAGGTGGGGAAGGTGGACACGGATTCCAACCGCGAGACCTCGGTCAAGTACCAGATCTCGGCGATCCCGACGGTGATCCTGTTCAAGAACGGACAGGTGCAGAAGAAGTTCGTGGGGCTGCAGAGCAAGGGCGACTTCGTCGCGGCCCTGCAGCAGGCCACCAAGGGGTGAGCGGGCTTCAAGGCGGCGTGCGCCTCTGACCGACGGCGGCCCGGCGTCCACTGGATCGGCAGACCTGATGACGACACCCAAGGCTTCGGACCATGGCAACGGGAAGGGGTTGGGCCAGAGGCGCATCCGGTGCGGCGTGGTCGGCGTGGGGCGGATGGGCCGGCACCACGCGCGGGTGTACGCCAACGCGCCGGGTTGCGAACTGGTAGCCGTCGTAGACGCCGACGAGCAGCGTCGGGCGGAGGTGGCCGAGCGGCACGATTGCCGCGCCCTGGAGTCGGTCGAACAGCTGCTCTCGGCGGGGGTCGACGCGGTGAGCGTCGCGGTGCCGACGACGGCGCACCGGTCGGCGGCGGGCCCGTTGCTCGAGGCCGGCGTCGCGTGCCTGATCGAGAAGCCGCTGGCGGGGACGGTCGAGGAGGCGTGGGCCCTCAAGCAACTCGCGGAGCGAACCGGCTCCGTGCTGATGGTCGGCCACATCGAGCGGTTCAACCCGATCATGCGGGCGCTGCGCCACGAGCAGAAGAGCGGCAGCCTGCCGATCGTGCCCCGTTTCATCCAGGTGGACCGCGTCAGCCCGATGACCTTCCGCTCCGTGGACGTCGGCGTCGTGATGGACATGATGATCCACGACCTGGACGTCGTCCTGATGCTCATGGACGGGCACGAGCCCGACGAGATCCAGGCCTCCGGCTTTCCGGTGATCACCCAGCACGAGGACATCTGCAACGCCAGGCTCACCTTCCGCCGCCCACCGCCGCACGGCACCTGCGTGGCCAGCATCTCCGCCAGCCGCCTGGCCCTCAAGACCGAGCGCGTCACCCGCATCACCGGGGAGAACGCGTACATCAAGATCGACTACGCGGCCAAGAAGGGCACCGTGATCCGGCGGACCGCCAACCAGGTGCAGATGGAAGAGGTGCGCGAGCAGCTGCGCCGCGGGATGGACCTGACCAGCCTCAAGTGGCAGGACCTGGTCAACATCGAGAACCTGGAGATCGACGACGCCGAGCCGATCACCATGGAGATCCAGGCGTTCCTCGAGGCGGTGCGCACGGGGCAGCGGCCGGAGATCGACGCCACCGCGGGATTCGTGAACGTGCGGACAGCCGAGCGCATCGCCGCGGCGACGCGCGCCGACTGGGCGCAGTAGTCGGTCCCCGTGGTGCACGTGCGCCGGGCGACCCCGGCCGCGACGTAACGGGCGGGGGGGTACACTCTGTTCCCATGGGCCGGTCGCGCGCTGAGTGCCGGCCCGTGTCCCTTCCGATGAATGTCGTCCCTTCCCCGACCACCAACACCCCGATTGCGCGAAGAACAACCATGGATGTCACACCCGCACCGTCCGTGACCCCGACCGGCCCGACTCCCGACCGGGCCAGCGGCTTGCCCGGCGCCGCACCGCACACGCCGCCGCAGCCGGCGCACGCCCCGGTCGCGCCCAAGGCGCCCGCCGGTGCCGCCACCGGCGCGCCCGACCGCGCCGTCAACAACGAACTCAACGCCGAGATCGACGAGGCGATGGCTGCCCTGGGATTCCCCACCGGGCCCAAGGGCGGGACGATCGGCGGCGGACCCCGGAGGAAGCACCGCGCCCCCGCGGCCCCCCACTCGGCGCACGACGACGTGCACCCGACGGGCGGCGCCGGCAAGGCCCCGATCCGCGGGCCACGCCTGGTGCAGGCGGGGCGCGAGCACCGCACCGGGACGGTCGTGTCGGTGGGGCCGACGGATATCTTCGTCGAGTTCGGCCCCAAGGAACTCGGCGTGGCCGCGAGGGTGCAGTGGCCCGACGAGGTCCTCCCCAAGGTGGGCGAGGAACTCGAGGTCGTCGTCGATCGCTTCGAGGCCAGCGAATCGCTCTTTATCTGCTCGCGTCCCGGGTCGGTGCAGAAGGCCGCCTGGGAGCTGCTGGATGTCGGCCAGGTCGTCGAGGCGCGGGTCACGGGCACCAACAAGGGGGGGCTGGAACTGGAGGTCGCCGGCCACCGGGCGTTCATGCCCGCCAGCCAGGCAAGCCTGGACCGCATCCCCGACCTGAGCGTCCTGGTAGGCGAGAAGTTCCCCTGCCGCGTGAGCCAACTCGACCGGCGCGGGCGCGGCAACATCGTGCTCAGCCGTCGCGATGTGCTGGAGCAGGAGCGGGCCGAGAAGGCGGCCAAACTCAAGGAGACGCTCAAGGAAGGGGACGTGGTGGAGGGGACGGTGCGCAAGATCATGCCCTTCGGGGCCTTCGTGGACCTGGGGGGCGTGGACGGGCTGGTGCACGTGTCAGACCTGACCTACGAGCGCGTGGGCATGGGCGAGGGAGCCATCGCCAAGCACGTCAAGGAGGGGCAGGCCGTCCGGGTCAAGATCCTCAAGGTGGACTGGGAGCACAACCGTCTGAGCCTGGGCCTGAAGCAGTTGTCGGCGGACCCCTTCCAGACCGCAATCGCGGACATCAAGGACGGGGCGGAGGTGCGCGGGCGGGTGACCCGCCTGACCGACTTCGGCGCGTTCGTCGAACTGGCCCCGGGGGTCGAGGGGTTGGTCCACGTGTCGGAGATCGCCCACCGGCGGATCAACATGCCGGCGGACGTGCTCAAGCCCGACGAGGTCCTCAGCGTCAGGGTGCTCAAGATCGACCCCGAGAGCCGGCGGATCTCGCTGAGCGTCAAGGCGCTGCTGCCGCCGCCCGAGCCCGCAGGCAAGCCGGGCGCCGGCGGCAAGCGGGGCGACAAGGGCGGGCGCACGCCCGAAGAGATCGCCAAGGAAACGCCGGCCCTCCGCCGCCTGCGCGAGAAATCCAAGGGCCGCGAACTGACCGGCGGCTTCGGCAAGGGCTACGACGACGGCGGCGGTCTGGGCGGGTTGAAGCTGGGCAGGTAGGCAGGGCCGCGCCCGCGATTGGCTCGAGCCGCGGATCGACGCGCCGGCGCAGCGGTCGCAGGGCGATGGACGCACGTTGACCCCGCCACCGGTTCGCCTTTGATCCAGGAATGCAGCCCGTGCACGGCTCGCTGGCGCCCGTCCACTTTCTTCCCATTCTCACGACGCTGCTGTCAGCAGGATTCGTCGCAGCCCTGCTGGCGCGCGCCAGCGGCCGGCGGTGGCCCCCACACCTGCTCTGGTGGGCCGTGGGGGTCTTCTTCTACGGGTTCGGAACGGCGATCGAGGCGACTATCACGCTGCGGTACGCCCTGGACTGGGGCGGCAATACCCCGACCCTGACGCGCCTGTGGTACTGGGCCGGGGCCATCCTCGGCGGCTACCCGCTGGCGACGGGCAGCGTCTACCTGCTACTGCCGCGACGCACGGCGCACCTGCTCACCTCCGTGAGCCTGCTGGTTGTGGCCGCGGCCACGGTGGCCGTGTTCCTGACGCCCATCGACGCGTCGCTCCTGGAGCCGCACCGCCCCAGCGGCAAGGTGATCGTCTGGACCTGGGTGCGGCTGATGACGCCGGCGATCAACCTCTACGCGGCGGTGTTCCTCATCGGCGGGGCGGTGTGGTCGTCGGTGGGGTTCATGGTGTGGCGGTACTCGCCGCGCCGCGCGGTCGGAACGGCGCTGATCGCGATCGGGGCGATGCTGCCGGGGATCGGCGGGGCAATGGCGAAGATGGACATCGTCGAGGCGCTCTACTTCGGCGAGTTCGTCGGGCTGGTGCTGATCATCATCGGGTACGTCGTATGCCTGCGCGCGCCGGCGCCGTGTACGGAGGGAACCGTGGCGGCGGTGGCTGGCGCAAGGTGATCCGGAGCAGCGATTGCGCGGGCGAGCGAGGCCCTCATGGCCGCGGATGCACGCGGATCCGAGGCGCAACGCTCTCCCCAGACGAAGCCGTGTCAATGCCCCCCCGTGCTCCCGCCCCCCCCTACCCCGCGCGCCG
>JBGPGM010000026.1:0-11255 GCA_041483855.1 Phycisphaerae bacterium
GTGCGGGCCGAGCGGACGCTGCCGGCGGTGATGGGGGGTCGCCCCGACGGGATCGAGGTGGACCCGCCCGCGGCGCCCGATTCAACGCTGGAATACATTCGCGCCCGCGGCGCCCGGGGTGGGCATGCCGGCGAGTTTGCGGCGAGGTCCGACATAACTATCCTGTGGTGGGCAGGAGACCACACTATCACCGATCCGTAGCCAAGGCAACACCGGCCGGGCTGGATCGGGCCCACCGGATCGTGCCCGGCAGGACGGCGGGGCCCGGCGGTATACTCTGGCGGCGTGCCGGCACGATCGCGCGCCGGGATCGGTCCGGGGGCGGGGTGACGGTCGTTTTCCGTCGAGAGGGTGGTTGCCGTGCCATTTACGCTCAAGCCTGACGAGGGGTACAGCGTCGATATCGAAACGACGGGATACCTCAAGGGCCACGTCGATACCGGCGAGCGCTGGGTGCTCAACTTCGGGCCCCAGCACCCGGCGACGCACACGACGCTGAGGCTGGTCCTGGAACTGGACGGCGAGCGCGTCGCCCGATGCACGCCCCACATCGGGTACCTGCACAGCGGGTTCGAGAAGCTCGGCGAGCACCTGGACTACAACCAGTACGTCACCATCGTCTCGCGGATGGACTACCTCTCACCCATCTCCAACGACATCTGCTGGCACCACGCCGTCGAGACCCTCTTCGGCATCGACATCACCCCCCGCTGCAAGGTCCTGCGGACCATCATGGCCGAGCTGGGCCGGATCCAGAACCACCTGTTGTGCGTGGGCGCGGCCGGGCTGGACCTGGGCGCGTTCACGGGGTTCCTCTTCGCGTTCAACCCTCGCGAGAAGATCTACGACATCTGCGACTACATCGCCGGCCAGCGGTTCCACCCGGACTGGACGCGCGTCGGGGGCCTGATGCAGGACTTGCCCGACGAGGAAGTCTTCAAGCGGATGGTCAAGGACTTCATCAACAACGACTGCCCCGCGTCGCTCGCCGACCTGGAGAGGCTGCTCCTGCGCAACCGCATCTTCCTGGACCGGACGGTGGGGGTCGGCGTGCTGAGCACCCAGGACGCCATCGCCTGGAGCATGACCGGGCCCATGGCCCGGGCCTCCGGCGTCAAGCGCGACGTGCGCAAGGACGAGCCCTACCTGTGCTACAAGGACAACTGGGACGGCCAGGGGGCCGCGGCGGTCAAGTTCTCGGTGCCGGTGGCCACGGCGGGGGACTGCTACGCCCGCTTCCAGGTGCGCTGCGAGGAGATCCGCCAGTCCTGCGCCATCATCGCGCAGTTGATCGACCGCATCCCGCCGGGGCCGGTGGACGCCTTCTCCGACTCCAAGATGGTCAAGCCCCCCAAGAGTCAGGTCTACGGCTCCATCGAGGGGCTGATCCAGCACTTCGAGCTCATCATGACCAACCGCGGGTGGAAGGCGCCGATCGCCGAGGCGTACGGCGCCAACGAAACCGCCGGCGGCGAGTTGGGATTCTTCATCGTTGCCGATGGTGGGCCGCGCCCCTGGCGGGCGCGCACCCGCCCGCCGTGCTTCATCAACTACTCGGTCATGAGCAAGCTCACCGAGGGGCACATGCTCTCGGACGTGGTGGCGATCCTGGGGAGCGTCAATGTCGTGGCCGCGGAGCTGGATCGGTGACGCAGGCGGCGGGCCGGGGCGGGGATGCGGAGGTGTGACAGCCATGAGAATGAGCCGATCGTGCTTCCCAGCGGGCCGAGTGTGGGTATTGGCGGGCGTGGCGGCGTGCGCCCAGTTGGGCGCGTGCCAGCAGGGGAACATCGCGGTGGACGTGCGGAACAAGACGCCCCAGCCTTTGTTCGCGCAGCTCTCGGAGCGCACCGCCGACGGCGGCGCCGTGCTGCGGGCTCGCGAGCGGCTGGGCCCGGGCGACCGCAAGGTCCTCGGGCCGGTGCGTGCCCAGGTCGGGCGGGCGTTCATCGTGCTCGACACCATGCCCAACGAGACAGTGCCGTACCTCGTGGACCTCCGCCCGGGTACAACTCTTCTGGAGGTTACGCAGGAGGGCGCTGGGACCAAGGGTGCGCTGCGGGTCCGCCTGCTCGGCGGCAGCGAGGCCCGCTAGGGGACCACCATGGGGCGTCCGCAGGGTCTGGCAGGATGGCTTGGGGTGTGCGCGGCGTGCGGCGTGTGGCCGCCGGCGTGGCACTTCATCCATCCCTCCGCCCAGCCGAACGCGTCGCCGCAGCCGCCGGCCCCGCCCGCGGCGACGCCCGCCGCCGAAAGACCTGCGGTAGATTTCCCGCACCCGCTGATCACCGAGGTGTTGTACGCGGTGCCGACGGGCGAGGCGGGCGATGCCAACGGCGACGGGTCACGCCACGTCACCGGCGATGAGTTCATCGAACTGGTGAACCCCCACGACAAGCCGATCCAACTCAAGGGCTACTGCCTGACCGACCGGACCGGCTCGCAGCGGGACGGCCCGGGCAGGGAGGGCAAGGGAGCATCCCGCGGCGGGGCCGCGCAGGGGATCCGGTTCGTGTTCCCGTCGCTGGAACTGCCGTCCGGCGGCGTGGCCGTCGTGTTCAACGGCAACGGCCAGAAGTGGACCGGCCCGGTGGGGGACGCTTCGCGGGCGCCGGAGGCTGGCAATGAGAAGTTCCACAGCGCGTGGGTGTTCACGATGAAGGCCGCGTCGCAGCGGGTCGCGCTGTCCAATACCGGCGACCTGGTGCTGCTGAGCGACCCGGCGGGGAGCCCGGTGCAGTGCGTGTGGTGGGGCAAGGTTGACGAGAAGGACCGCCCCGGGCCGCCCGCGGCGGGCCAGGGCCCGCACGAATCCAGGGTTCTGGTCGAGGAGGCCCCGGCCGTGTCGGGCGGGAGCGTCGAGCGCACCGGCCTTGGCGCTCGTGGCGACTTCCGTGCGCACGTGCGCACCGGCGATGTACTATTCACTCCCGGCCTGGCGCCCGGCGCGGACGCCAGGGTCCCGGGACCCGGCCCCGCGCCGGCGACCAAGGACAACCCTGGCCCGGCCGTCGTGCCCCAGCGAAAGTAGAACGACGCATGGCGTGGATCACCAAGAACTCGGCGGCGATGAAGGTCGAGCGCCGTCCCGAGCCGTACCTCACCGCGCCGATGCGCAAGGAACTGACCGAGACCATCCTGCCGCGCTACGAGCAGAAGCAGGGCGCGCTGCTGCCGGCCCTGCACATGATCCAGCACGAGCACGGGTGGATCCCCGCCCAGGCGATCGAGGAGATCGCCGCCTTCTTCGGCCTCAAGCCCGCCGAGGTGCTCGACACTGCCTCCTTCTACGAGGAGTACTGGCTCAGGCCCAAGGGCAAGCACCTGGTCGCGGTGTGCCGGTCGATCGCCTGCGAGTTCTGCGGCCAGCCGGGCGTGACCCAGGCGTGCAAGGACGCCCTGGGAATCGAGGTGGGTGAGACGACGGACGACGGCGAGTTTACGCTGATCGAGATCGAGTGCCTGGGCTCGTGCGGGACGGCCCCGGCGCTGCTGGTCGATGAGACCCTGCACGAGAACGTCACGCCCGAGGGCGTCAAGCCGATTCTGGCCGACGCGGCCAAGGGCGGGCACGCCCACCGGCACTGAACGTGGGCGGCGCTACACTGGATCTGCGATGGCGCCGGACCCGCGAAAATCCCTGATGCGATCGCTGGGCGAGTTCTTCGGACACATCCTCCATGCGGCCAGGACCGACCCGGGACTCCCCCCGGCCAAGCAGACGGTGCGCCACGACGTCCAGGAAGAGACCCGCGACACACCGCAGGGCAAGGTGACGCTCCGCCGCACGACGATCGACGAGGTCGAGGTCCATCCGCACGAACGGAAGGGGCCGCGGATCGACGCGGATACGCACGGATAAGAATCGGGCCGGGAGCCTGGCGCGATTCGCCCCGCGGGTGGCCCCCGGCGCGGTACCCAGATCCGCCGCGATCGTTCCGCGCAGATCCGCGTCGATCCGCGGCCAGGAACCGCCTTCCCGGCGCGTCCATCGCCCATAGACTCCGCCCATGGCGAGCAAGAAGAGCAAGTCCGCGGCGGACCCGATCGTCGTGCCCGGCGGCCGCGGTGGCGCCCACGTGGCGATCTACCCGGGCTCCTTCGACCCGGTGACCTTCGGCCACCTGGACGTGATCCGGCGCGGACGGCGCCTCTTCGACAGCCTCGTCGTCGCCGTCGGGCGGAACCCGGGCAAGGACCTGCTCTTCACCTCCGAAGAGCGCGTCGAGATGACGCGCGGGCTGGTCGCCGACATCCAGCGTGCCGAGCCGACCGAGGCCGACGTCTCCATCGAGGCCTACGACGGCCTGACCGTCGATTTCGCCCGGCGCATCGGCGCCACCGTCATCCTGCGCGGCATCCGCAATCTGTCTGACCTGCAGAACGAGGTGCAGCAGGCCCTGACCAACCGCCAGGTCGCAGGCCTGGAGACCGCCTTCATCGTCGCCGGCCAGGACTTCGTCTACACCTCGTCAAGCCTGATCAAGCAGATCACGGCGCTGGGCAGCGACCTGACTGTCCTGGCCTCGATGGTCCCGCCGCAGGTCGTCGAGCGCCTCCAGGCCAAGAAGGCCGAGGGCCATCCGCTCCTGCACCGCTTGCTCGACCAGCACGGGGTGGCCTCCGAGGTATGAGGGGCGGGGCTGGAGGGTCGGGTTGGGTTCACGCGGTTGCAACTGCCCGAACCGCGAACCCCGGACTCCGAAGTCCCAGGCCCGGACCCCGACGCAAGCCGCACGGCACTCCGTGCTTGCAGGAACCTCGAATGGACATACGCGTCATCAGCATCGGGACGCTCGCGGCCAACCCGCTGTGGGGGGAGAAGGCGGCGGTACGCGTCGGGCACGCCACCACTTCGCTGGTCCGTTCCGACAAGCGGGTCATCCTCATCGACCCGGGCCTGCCCGAGCCGACTGTTGTCGGCCGTCTGTTCGAGCGCGCCGGCATCAGGCCCGAGGCCGTCACGCACGTCTTCCTCACCAGTTTCCGCCCCGAGACGCGGCGCGGCATCCTCGCCTTCGAGCACGCTACGTGGTGGATCAGCCCGGCCGAACGTGAGGGCGTGGGCGTGCCCCTGATCGGCAGGCTGCAGGAGGCCGTGGAGCACGGCGACCAGGAACTGCGCGCGGCCCTGGAACTGGATGTGGCGATCCTCAAGCGCTTCGAGCCCGCACCCGACCGCCTGGCCGCGCACGTGGATCTGTTCCCGCTTCCCGGCGTCACGCCCGGCCTGAGCGGCGTGCTTATCGCCCAGCCGCGGGCCACGACGCTGATCTGCGGCGACGCGATCGCAACGCTGGAGCATCTGGAGAAGGGCATGGTGCTGGGCGGCGCGGCCGGTGTGGAGCAGGCGCAGGGGTCATTCGCCGAAGCCGTCGAGATCGCCGATTGGCTGGTGCTGGGGCGCGACAGTATGGTGGCCAACCCGGTCCGGCGGGGCTTCTAGGAGAAGGGATCGGGGGATCAAGGGATCAAGGGATCGAGGGAGGGGGCGGAGCCGAGAGGGCGAAATGGATTGTGCGGCATGCGGGCGTATCGAACGGATAAGGGCGGGGCAGGACGCGGCCTTCATCGCCGAGTTGAATGAGTCCTACGCCGTCCTGGCCGACGACCAGCGCTGGGAGGGCTGGTGCGTGCTCCTGCTCAAGGAACACCACGAGCACCTGGCGGACCTGACGCACGACCGGCAGGCGCGGCTGTTCATCGACGTGGCCCGAGTCGCGGACGCCATCCGGCGGGCCTTTTCCCCGGCGCGCCTCAACTACGAATGCCTGGGCAACCAGATGCCTCACATCCATTGGCACATCATCCCGCGGTATTCGTCGGAGCGCCGGGCGCGAGAGACCGTGTGGGTGCGCCCGGCCGGCGATGCGCCGGCAACGGCCACCGCCGCGCAGAGGGAGGTGCTGGCGGCACGTGTCCGGCGCGCTCTGCGAGAGGGGCGCGAGGGCGGCCCACGCTCGGGCGCGGCGCTCACGCCTTGTTGATGACCTGCACCGGCCGGTACGCGCCCTCGAGGATCTTCTTGGAGTCCGCCTTGAGCCACTGCTCCAGAATGCCGGCGTAGACGGCGCGGAAGTCCGTCGTGAACTTCAGGTCGCCGTTGTCCAGGTCCGTGAGCGACGGGTGATCGTTGAGCACACCCGGGCGGACCATCGGGCCCACGAGGAACATCTGCGACGCCGTGCCGTGGTCGGTGCCGTTGGACGCGTTCTGGTACACGCGCCGGCCGAACTCCGAGAACGTCATCGTCAGCACGCGCCCGTCGTTGCCCTGGGCCTTGAGGTCGTCGTAGAACGCCTTGAGGGCGCCGGCCAGCTGGCCGAGCAACTGGGCGTGCCGCCCGTTCTCGCCCCCCTGGCCCGCGTGCGTATCGAAGCCGCCGAGCGTGACGTAATAGACACGGGTCTTGAGCCCGGCGCGGATCATGCTGCCCACCATCGCCAGTTGCCGCCCCAGTTCCGACGGCGGGTATGTCACCAGCGGCGCCTGGCTGACGGCCCGGCGGATCTGGTCGCTGGAGACCTGCGCATCCAGCGCGGTGCGCATGAGGAACCCGGCGTTGGAGTCCGGGTTCACGCCGGCGACCGTCCCCTGGCGGTTGATCTGGTCGTACGGCTCGGACAGCGACTGGTGGACGTCCTTGCCCATCCAGCGGAACAGGTCCGTGTTCTCGAAGGAGATCGGTTTGGCCGACGAGCCCTGCATCGCCAGCGGGGCCTCGCGCCCGATGGCCACGGCGGCCTGGGGCTCCGGCTCGGGGCGGCCCCCCTCCCCCTTGCCGTGTCCGCAGCACTCGGCGTCCACGTAGCGCCCGATCCAGCCCGTGCCCGTTCCGGACGTATCCGCCGTGTGCCAGATGTCCATCGACTTGAAGTGCGAGCGGTTGGGGTTGGGGTAGCCCACGCCCTGCACCAGCGCGGCCAGGCCGGCGTCGAACAGCGTGTGCAGCCCGGTCATCGACGGGTGCAGGCCGATGCCGGCGGTCTTGCCCAGCTTGAGCACCTTCTCCTCGCGTACCGCGATGCCGGTGCGAGCCTTGTAGTACATCGGGTCGCCGAAGGGGATCACGGTGTTCAGGCCGTCGTTGCCCCCGGACATCTGCACGACCACCAGCACGTGGTCCTCGGGCACGCCGGGGATCGACGAGGCCCCCGGGACTGGGCGCGGCAGGCCGAAGGCGGACGCCTGAAGGAAGTACGGCAGCGTCACGGCCGCGGAGGCCAGCGTGACGCCCTGGGTCAGGAACGCGCGCCGGGTGTACGCGGTGGAGTTGGAAAGGTCCATGGTGGAATCCTTGGGGGGGGCTCAGCAGAGCTGGTACTCGGGCAGGGCGGTGATGAGCACGAGCAGGGCGGTGATGAGGTCGGGGGTCAGGGCCCCGCCGCGCTCCTTGACGTAGTTGGCGAGCGTGTCGCGGTTGCGCGGGGCCTGGGATCCGAGGGTGAAGCGCAGGAGGTAGTCGATGACGCGCTGCGGGTCGCGCTCGGCCCCACCTCCGCCGGCGTCGGAGCGGGCCAGTTCCGACAGCAACGGGGTGGGATCGAACTTCTCGGCGTTGGCCAGGGCGTCGTAGCCGACGGGCAGTTTCCCCGTCAGGAGGAAGCAGAGGATGTTCTGGCGGACGAAGAAGGTGGAGGTGTTGATCCAGGAGCGCCCGCCGTCCCAGCCCTTGACGCTGGGGGGGAAGAGGATGTTCTGGCCCATGAGGTTGAGGGCGTCGGCCAGCACGCCCAGGTCGCGCACGGGGGTGTTGAGCGAGCGGACGGCCCCGACGACCAGTTCCACCGGCGACTTGATCAGTTCGCTCATGAGCGCGGGGTCGTAGAAGTGCTCGGACAGGAAGAGGCGCTCGAGCACCGGCTTGATGCTGTACTTGCTCCCCAGGAGCGTGGAGGCCAGTTGCCGGATCACGGCCTGGGCGGGCTTGTCGATCGCCTCACGGCGCGTCGGGTAATCGGTGACGAAGTACCGGTAGAGTTTCGTGGCGATGCGCTCCGAGCAGGCCCGCTGCTCGAGGATTGCCGTGACGAAGTCGTCGCCGTCGAGTTTGCCCGACCGGCCCAGGATCGTCTTGGGGCCGTCGTCGTGGTTGTTCTTCTGGAAGACGAACTGGTCGTCGGCGAATGTGTAGCCGGTCAGCGCCCGGGCGCCCTCCTTGATGTCCTGCTCGGTGTAGTTGCCGATGCCCAGGGCGAAGAGTTCCATGATCTCGCGGGCCAGGTTCTCGTTGGGCTTGCCCTTGCGCGACTCGTTGTTGTTGAGGTACGCCAGCATCGCCGGGTCGCGGATGATGGCGAAGAGGAGTTGGCGGAAGTCGCCCACCGCGTGCCGGCGGAACAACTGGTTCTGGACGAACATGTGGTACGAGTCTTCGATCGTGCGGTAGGACGTGGCGAAGTGCCCGTGCCAGAAGAGGGTCATCTTCTCCTGCAGCGGCCGGGGCGTCTCGATCATCCGCGTGAGCCACCAGCGCTGCACGTCGCGGATCTGCTCACGGTCCTTGCGCTCCGCCTCCATCCGCTTGGCTCGGAAGCGGGCCACGGCGTTCTCGTCGTTGGCCCGGCGGGCCCGCGCCACCTCCGCCCGCTCCTCCTCCGTCGGCGGGTGCATGATGTCGCTCTTGAACTCGTCCGGCCTGATCGCGTCGTCGGGCACCTTCTCGTAGTCCAGCAGGTGGGCCACCGACTTCTCCGGCCCCCAGGTGGCCAGCATCTGGATCTGCTCGGGCGTGCCGCCGAAGCCGGCGCGCCACAGCAGGTGCCTGGCCTGCTCGAATCCGAACTGCTTGGGGCCGATGGGTCGCAGCGAACTGCTGATCGTCCGGGTGGGCGCGCCGGGGCCGGGAATCGTGCGCATCGGAAGCACTCCGGGTCGGATTCGGTTCAGTCAGCCCAACGAGCCGGCGGGCCGGCCATTGCAGGCCCCCGCCGGTTCTACCCGCCTGGCCCGCCCGCCCGCTACCAGTAGTATCGTTCCGGCAGGGCCCTTGGCCAGCAGGATCGGCCAAATCGGACGAGATCGGCAAGCGCCCGTGAGGGGGCTCCAGATTCGCCCGACGCGGCACGGCCGCCGCCAAGCGGCGATGGACAGGCTCGCCACCGTGAGGAAGCGGTTCAGACGCGGGCGCTTTGGCCGTGCCTCGGTCCTTCCGCTCCGGCGGCGTCACCATCCGCATTCATCCGCGCTGTTGAGTTCCTGAGCAGCCAGCGCGTCCAGACAAACCCGAGGGTGACCAGGCCGAACAGCAGCGCCCCATTCACCTGGTGAGCGCAGCGGACGAGCGCCTCGCCCGTCGATTCCGCCCCGTGGTTCGAAGCGACAAGAACAAAGGCGGCCCATCCCAGCAGGAACTGGACGGCGACTGCGGCGATCAGCCAACGCCCGATTCGCGAGAGCGTCCGCGTCACGGCGGGGTTGCCCGTCGTCCGTCCCGCCAGGGCGAACCCCGCCGCCGCCGCCAGGAGCACGACTACCAGCGAGAAGCCCGCGTGCGTCCACAGTGCGTGCGGCGAGCGCAGGTGCCGGTACATCGCGCCGAAGATCAGCTGCAGGATCGAGGCGTGCAGCAGGCCGGTCGAAAAGAACTTCATGCGCCGGTCGCCGGGCGCCGGAGCCAGGGCCACCGCCATGCCGTACGTCCGGCTCAGCATCGCCGCCAGCCCGACGGCCAGCGCAAGGACGCCCTGGGCCAGCACGCCGTGCACCATCGCCACCACGCGGCTGTCTTGCAGTACGCGCAGCCCCCCCAGTGTCCCCTGGGCGCACACCAGCACGAACACGAGCACCGCGACAACGCTTGCGGCCCGCGGTGTGCGTCGCACCAGGGCCGCGATCATCAGCGTCAGCGTGGTCAGTCCGACCAGCGTGCCGAAGAGTCGGTGCGTGTGCTCCAGGAACCGGTTGGCGTCCTCCATCAGCGCCAGGGGGTAGAGGAACATGTTGGCCCCGTAGGAATCCGGCCACCCCTTGATCGCCATCCCCGAATCCGTGGTCGTGACGGCCCCGCCCACCAGCAGCAGCGGCAGGATCGTCAAGGCGCTGAGCACCGCGAACCGGCCCAGCCAGTCCGGCCCCGCAGAATCGGGCGCGGGCGCCCCAAGACGAGAGCCGACCAGCGCACCGATCGCGCCGATCGCGGCCCCGATCGCCAGCACCGCCAGGATCGCCATCAGCGCGGACGAAGGCAGCCCCGCGAATCCCGGCGCCGGCGTGCTGCCGGGTGGTGTCTCGGCCAGCCACGCCCCCAGGAACAGCAGCGACAGCGCTCCCGTCAGCAGACCGCTGAGCACGCCCACCCGCGCCGCCGCGCCCCGGTCCACCAACGTCCCTCCCACGATCGCGGCCAAGATCCACACGGCGATGAGGATGCCCAGTGTCAGCGCGCCGGACAGGCCGGCGCCGGGCAGGTGCGTGAGGAAGGCCGCGCACCACAGTGCCACTGAAGCGCCGAAGCCCAGGGTCAGAGCAGCGGTGCCGATCGCGGGACGCGCAGTACGAGCGGGCATCGGGGTCATGGCTCCATCATTGCAGGGTTGCGACATCGCATCTGTAGTTAGCAATATATACGGTATATGCAGTAGTTGCGATTTGGTCTCATTTGTGTTCTAAAACGGGCTTGAGCCTTGACACGAGGGGTACCAGGCGGAGAGAGTTTCTGCCTTACAGCAATTCTTGCCGAATGGCCGGAACTGGACCTTTGCGAGTCCGCCTTTTCTCGAAGCTGGGACATATCGACCGAGGATGGACGAGACGGGGCGTGTTTGGGTTATCCAGGGTGAATGGCGGCAGTTCGAGCTCGAGAAGGAACGCACGTGTCGACTGTCTTTCCGAAGTGGACCAACCAGCTGCCGGCGATGCTCCTGGTCGGCGGGCTGGGCAGCGTGAGCGCCATCGTCGGCATCGTCTGGTACTACTTCACTCCGGCCTACTGGTCGGTGGGGTACATGCCCACGCAGCCCGGCACGGGCTTCAGCCACCTGATCCACGCCGGCAAGCTGGGCCTCGACTGCCGCTACTGCCATACGCACGTCGAGGAATCGGCCGAGGCGAACGTCCCCAACGTGGCCACGTGCATGGGCTGCCATGCCCAGGCCAGGAACGGCACCAGGACGACCGACATCCCGGTGAGGAAGCCGGCTCGCGACGCCGTGGTGTGCTGCAGCCCCATGTAAATGCAGGCAAACTCGGCGCCGAACAGCGCGCCCGCCAGCAGGCCTGCCCGCAGGGAGCCGTCACGGCTGAACAGCGGCACA
>JBGPGM010000027.1:0-11216 GCA_041483855.1 Phycisphaerae bacterium
GAACGGGCGCTACTCGGCCTACCCGTCGCTGGGACTGGGCCTGGTCAACGCGGTGGTGCCGACCGTGCGTGGGCCGGACGGCGAGTTCCGGACGAAGTTCACGGGCGGTCGCAAGTACCTGGCCCAGTGGAACACCGACCCGTGGGACCAGCCGTTCACCTGCCGCATGACCCCAGGGGAAGCGAGCAAGGCGCTCAAGAGCCAGGAGGGCTACCGGGTCGACCTGTCGGTGCTGGACGAGGTCGTGAACGACCTGTGCGACCAGATCGTCAACAAGTTCTCTGAGTGCACACGGTACACCAAGGCCCAGACCAACTTCTGGAAAGACCTGTCTTGGCACGCCACGGTTTCGCACGCGCGGGACTGGCTCTCCACGCACTACACGAGCCTGGAGCCCTACGAGGGCATGACGGCCTTCGTCGAGAAGCGCAAGGCCGACTACGTGGGCATGCGTCGGCGGGCGGCCGACCCCGGAGGGTCCAGCGAGTTCCTCTGGGGCCCGTACAGCAAGGACTGCCCCGAGTGCGGGGCCAAGGGCATGCCCGCGATGTTCGAGCACTGCGGCAAGTGCGGGGCCGCGCTGAACGCCAAGGCGGAACCGGCGGGCAAGGCATGAACAGGGAGCCGCGCCGAGCCCTGGTGACCGGAGGGAGCAGCGGGATCGGGCGCTGCGTGGCGGAGACCCTTGCGCGCGACGGGTGCGATGTGGGGATCCTCCACGTCGGCCCGCCGGACGAGGGCGCGGGCGTGGCGCGGCGCGTGGAGGCGCTGGGGCGCCGGGGATGGACGTGCGTCTGCGACGTGTCGGACAGCGCGGCGGTGCACCGGGCGTTCGAGCAGTTCCTCGGACGGTTCGGCGGGCTGGAGATCCTGGTCAATAGCGCCGGCATCTTCCGCGACAGCGTGCTCTGGAAGATGAGCGATGAACAGTGGCGCCGCGTGCTGGATGTGAACGTGACCGGGGCCTTCCACTGCGCCCGCGCCGCCGTCGCCCCCATGCGCGACGCGGGCTGGGGCGCTGTCGTCAACATCACGAGCATCAACGGGATGCGCGGGAAGTTCGGGCAGACCAACTACTCCGCGGCCAAGGCGGGGCTGATCGGGCTGACCAAGGCGATGGCCCGGGAGCTGGCGCGGTTCAACGTGACCGTCAACGCCGTGGCGCCCGGCCTTATCGACACGCCCGCGACGGCGGATCTTCCCGCCGAGGCGCGGCAGCAGGCCATAACCGAGATCCTGCTGGGTCGGCCGGGGCGTCCGGAGGAGGTGGCCGAGGCGGTCGCCTTCCTGTGCGGCGACAAGTCGCGGTTCATCACAGGCGAGGTGCTGCGCGTGGATGGCGGACAGTACGTCTGACGCGGCCAGGCAGGCCGCGGGAGCGATGCGATGGCGGGCTACGAGTTCATTCGGGTCTATGCGAGCAAGGAGGGGGCGGGGATCGCGGAAGTGATGCTCAACCGCCCTCCGCTGAACGTGCTCAACCACGCGATGATGGGTGAGCTGAACACGGCGCTGGAATCGCTGATCGGGGCGGATATTGCCGCGATCGTCTTCCGGGCCGAGGGCAAGGCGTTCAGCGCCGGCGTGGATGTGGCGGATCACACGGGGGACAAGGCCGCGGACATGATCCGGCTTTTCCACGGGATCTTCCGCAAGCTGGCGGGGACCGATGCGTTGACCGTGGCGCTGGTGCAGGGCGCGGCGCTGGGGGGCGGGTGCGAGCTGGCCTGCTTCTGCGACATCATCCTGGCCTCGGACAGGGCCAAGTTCGGCCAGCCAGAGGTGCAGGTGGGGGTGTTCCCGCCGGTGGCGGCGTGCATGCTGCCGCTGCGGATCGGGATGGGCAAGGCGGTCGAGTTGACGGCGGTGGGCGAGACGCTGCCGGCGTCCGAGGCGCACCGCATCGGCCTGGTGAGCCACGTCTATCCCGCCGAGGAGTTCCCCGCGAAGGCCCAGGCGTACCTGGCCGGTATCCGCAGACTCTCGCGCCCGGTGGTGCGGGCGGCCAAGCGGGCCACGTGGCTGGCGGCCCGGCAACCGCTGCTCGCGCACCTGGACCGCGCCGAGCGGCTCTACCTGGACGACCTGATGAGGCTGTCGGATGCGCACGAGGGGATCGAGGCGTTCCTGGACAAGCGCGCCCCTGTCTGGAAGCACGCGTAATGGCGCACCGCCGGGAGGTGGCAGGATGAAGGCAGCAGTGTTCCACGGGCCGGGCATCGGGCTGAAGGTCGAGGACATCCCGATCCCGAAGATCGGCCCGGACCAGGTGCTGGTGAAGGTGGCGGCCTGCGGGGTCTGCCACACCGACCTGCATTACATCGAGCACGGCGTCCCGACGTTCAAGAAGCCCCCGATTGTGCTGGGTCACGAGGCTTCGGGGATCGTGGAGGAGATCGGCGCGGGCGTGACGAACGTGAAAAAGGGCCAACGGGTGCTGATCCCCGCGGTGCTCACGTGCGGCAAATGCACCGCCTGCCGCCAGGGGCGCGAGAACATCTGCGCCGACATGAGGATGCTCGGCAATCACTTCGACGGGGCGTACGCCGAGTACGTGGCGGTGCCGTCCAAGGACCTGCTGGACCTTCCGGCGTCGATCCCCCTGGCCGAGGCGTCCATCATCGCCGACGCCCTGTCCACGCCGTACCACGCCGTGAAGAACCGGGCCCAGGTCCGGCCGGGGGATACCGTGGCCGTCTTCGGATGCGGGGGCGTGGGGATCAACGCGGTGCAGATCGCCGCCCTGTGCGGCGCCTACGTCATCGCGGTGGACATCAACGAGCGGAAGCTGGAGTGGGCCCGCCAGTTCGGCGCCGCCGCGACGGTCAACCCCTCCACGGTCGAGAAGGTGAGCAAGGAGATCAAGAAGCTGACGGGGGGCGGCGCGGACATCGCGATGGAGGTGATCGGCAGTCCGCGGACGTTCGAAGACGCGTTCGAGAGCGTCCGCGTCGGCGGACGGGTGGTCGTGGTCGGGTACACCAACGAGGCCAGCCAGATCGTCTCCGGCAAGATCATGTTCAAGGAGCTGGAGGTGGTCGGCTCGCTGGGGTGCCGGCCGGTCGATTACGTGCCGCTGATCCGCATGGTGGAGCAGGGACGGATCGACCTCAAGAGGCTGGTGACGCACCGGTTCAGCCTCGGCGAGATCCACAAGGCGTTCGAGGCGATGCACGAGGGTGTGTCGCTGCGGTCCATTGTCATCCCGTAGCGGGAGCCGGCTGTGGGCACGACGGCGGTCAAGCGGGTCGAGATCAAGGCGCAGCAGCGCCTGCGGACGCTGATGCGCGACTACTTCCTCGACCTGGATGCGGCCGCCCAGGACCCCGATCGCCGGGTCGCCTGGTGCACTTCCGTCGGTCCGTGCGAAATCCTTGTGGCACTGGGGTTCTCGGTGTACTTCCCGGAGAACCATGGGGCGCTCCTCGGAGCCCGGCGGCTGAGCCACGAACTGATCCCCCGTGCGGCCGGGATCGGCTACTGCGCCGAATCGTGCTCGTACATGAACAGCGACATCGGGTGCGCCTTGGCTGGGCACAGCCCGCTCCAGGACATCTACGGCATCGAAGGGCCGCCCAAGCCCGACCTGTTGGCGTACAACACCAACCAGTGCCGCGAGGTGCAGGACTGGTTCGGCTTCTTCGGTCGGCGCCACGGGGCGGCGGTCGCGGGGATTTGTCCGCCGCGGTATCTGGGGCAGGTCACCCGAGAGCACCTGGCGGATGTGCGCCGGCAGCTCGAGGAGTTGATCGCACGGATCGAGTCGGGCTTCGGGCTGAAACTCGACCGGTCGCGACTGGAGGCAGCCGTGGACCTGTCCAGCCGGGCCAGCACGCTCTGGCGGCGGGTGCTGGACACCGCCCGCCACCGCCCCAGCCCGCTGACGTTCTGGGACGGCGCCATCCACATGGCCCCGATCATCCTGCTGCGCGGCTCGGCCGCGGCCCTGGACTACTACCAGGAACTGCTCCGGGAGATGGAAGAGCGGGTGGCGACGGGCGTGGCGGCCGTGCCGGATGAGCGATGGCGCATCTACTGGGAGGGCATGCCCATCTGGCCGCGGATCCGCGAGCTGTCCGAAAAGCTCCAAGACCTGCGGGCGGCGGCGGTGGCGAGCACGTACTGCAACTCGTGGGCATTCGAGGCGTACGCGGGCGGCGACCCGCTGGATTGGATGGCCCGCACGGCGACCGAGATCTTCATCAACCGCGACGAGCCGTGGAAGGAGGAGTTCCTCGTGGACATGTTCGGGCGGTTCGGCGTGGATGGGGTGATCTTCCACAACGCGCGGACGTGCCCGAACAACACCAACTCCCGTTTCGGGATGCCCCAGCGGCTCCGCGAGCGACTGGAGATGCCCGTGCTGGTGATCGACGGGGACCTGTCCGACCTGCGTTTCTTCTCGACAGCGCAGACCATGACGAACCTGGAGGCGTTCGTCGAGCAGATGGAGGGACGCGGGCCATGAGCGCGCCCCTCTATGTCGGGATCGACGCCGGCTCGTCCGCCACCAAGTGCGTGGCGCTGGACGCCTCCGGCGGGTTCGTCGGGAGCAGCGTCGTACCCTCAGGCTTCGACTACACGGGCGCGGCGGAAGCGGCCTTGGCCGGGGCGGGGATCGCTCCGGACCGGATCGCCCGGTGCGTGGCGACCGGCTACGGACGCGAGCGCGTGCCCTGGGCGATGCGCCGGATCACGGAGATCACGTGCCACGCCCGCGGCGCGTACCAGTGGTACCCGCAGGTCCGGAGCATCATCGACATCGGCGGCCAGGACACCAAGGTCATCCGCCTCAATGCCCATGGGAGGACGGCGGACTATCGCATGAACGCCAAATGCGCCGCCGGGACCGGCACATTCCTTGAGTCGATCGCCGTCCGGCTGGCGTTGCCGCTCTCGGCGATTGACGAGCTGGCCGTGCGCTCCACGGCACGGCTGACCCTGAATAGCTACTGCACCGTCTTCACCAGCACCGAGGTGCTGGAGCGCATCAAGGATGGCCAGCCGCGTCAGGACATCGCGATGGGCCTGTTCCGGGCCATCGCATCCCGGGTCGTGGAGATGATGGCGACGCGCGACGGGCCGGTGGCGGCGACGGGGGGAGTGGTCACGCACTGCGCCGCGATGGTCAAGGCCCTGGAGGAGGCGCTGCAGACGCGGGTGCTGTTGCCACCGATGCCGCAGCACGCGGGGGCGTACGGGGCCGCCCTGCTGGCCCTCGCGCCGCCCGAGCCCGAGGCGATGCCGCGGACCGTGCCGCTGGAGGTGCGCCAATGCTGAAAGAAGGCCACCTGGGCGTGCATCCACCGGGGGCGCTGGGCGTCGCGTTCTTCGTGCACGCGGGCGCTGAGTGCTTTATCGGGCGCGCCGGGGATGGGATCACGCACCTGCTCAAGAACGCCGGCCGGCTGATGCTCGAGGATGGCGGCTCGGCCCGCGTTGTCCCGCTCAAGGGGCGGATCTTCGCGAATCTGTTGGAGGCCGACGCCCTGGGCGCCATGCCCGAGGTGCTGCTGGCCTGCTGCACGCCCGCGCAGCTCCCGGGCCTGACCGCGGAGCTGGCGACGTTTGTCGAGAACCTGGTCGGACGGGGTCACCTGCGCAGCGTAGAGGACATCCGCAGGCACATCCCGATCCTGCTCGTGCTGCCCAACGGAATCCTCGCCGAGCAGACGGCCCGCATCTACCGGGACCAGCTCGTGGAGGCCTCGTTGCTGGACCGCCTGCCCGGCGTCAGCCAGGAGATGGTCGACGCCCTGCTCAACCGGATCGTCCGCGGCATTTCGCTCCAGGCCGGGGGCCGGCGCGGCACCGGCGAGGGCACGGTCTACCTCAAGCAGCCCAAGGGCTCGGTCGTGTTCTCCGGCGGCGGCGAGGGGGCGCAGGAGCGGGTGGCGGCGGTGCTGGCGGCGCATGGGTACCCCGCGGTCCGCATCCGCGGCGCCCCGGCCTCGCGGGTCGAGTTCGACAAGGCGATGATTTCGATCGTCCTGAACGTCGGCGGGTTGATCCACACGGTTAAGGAGGATGGGGACCTGATCGACCTGCGGATGGGCGACCTGTGTCACGAGCCCGCGCACGAGCCGTTCGTGCGGACGATCACGCGGGCGGTGTTCGATGTGGGACGGGCCTGCGGGGCGTACGCCGGGGGCGACGATTACGAAACGATCTGGGCCGAGCACCGCGCCACCATCCTGCGCTCCGCCCGGCACGTGACCAGTTCGCTCAAGACCTTCCGCGATGCCCTGGAGACCGGGCTGGATCATGTCGCCCTGATGTCCAACGAGGAGTGGATCCTGACGCCCCTGGCCGCCTATGCCGCCCGGGCCGGGCTCAAGGCCGAGGAGGCCCTGTTCTGCTCGCTGGGCCGGCGGGTGCAGGAGTCGATGGCCCGGGCGATCAAGCACCGCACGCTGCACGCCAACGGAACCGGAGCGCGAACCATGAAGCTCACCGCCCAACGCAACATCGGGATCGAGCTGTTCGAGGCCGGCGCCGACGACCTAGTGCTCGTCGGCACGCTTCTCGACAGCGACCACCTCATCAAGCTCGAGTTGACCATCCACCTGGCCGACGAGCAGATCACCCGCAGCCGCATCGAGATGATCCGCGCGCCCTTCCCCGTCTGCCGCGAGGTGGAGGCGGTGGCCGAGCGGCTCGTGGGCCTGCGGGTGCAGCGCGGCGTGCTCAACGAGATCGCGGCCAGGATCGGCGGGCGGGCCGGGTGCTCCCACATCAAGGAACTCGCCACCAACATCATCTACTTCGCGGCCTCGTACGTAATGCGCCGGCGCGCCGGGTTGGACCTGGTCGGCGTGGACTCGGCGCACATCCCCACCGAGGAGAAGTTCCGCCTCACCCGCAACCTGCTGCGTGATTCCTGCCTGGCCTATTGCCAGACGACCCCCCTGGGGCTGGACGAACGGATCGGCATCCACCGCATCGGCGACGAGCACGGCTGCCCGACCCCGCTGGGCGAGTTCGAGCCCTCCCTCGGCGCGATGATCCGCGATCGCGCCCAGCGATGGGGCCAGCGCGTCTACCTCCGCTACCGAACCGCCGACGGCGCGGCCGCACTCTCCTGGGACGGCTTTGCCCAGCGCGTCTTCCAGATCGCGCGCCACCTGCTGGAACAGGACGTGAAGCCCGGGGACAAGGTGGCGGTGATCTCGGAAAACCGGCCAGAGATGTACATGCTCGAGCTCGCCGCGATGTCGATCGGCGCCGTTTCCGTGCCGATCTTCGCCGGCTACCACGCCCCCCAGATGGCCTACGTGCTCCGCCACTCGCGCCCGCGCTTCGTCGTCGTTTCCGGCCCGCACCAGCTGGCCAAGATTGATCGGTCGCTGCACCCCTGGGTCGAGCGTTTCTACTGCATGGACCTAGGCTCCGCGGCCAAGGTCTGGGGCGCCATGGACTTCGCCGAGCTCACCGCCGAGGGCGGGGCCCCGGCCGGACGCCTCACCACCCGTATCGAGGCCGTGCGTCCCACGGACCTGGCCCTGGTGATGTACACCTCCGGCACCACCGGCCCGCCCAAGGGCGTCCGCCTCTGCCATCGCAACCTGATGTCGCAGCAGAAGGCGCTGTCGCTGGTCTGGGATGTCGGCGAACACGACGTGTTTCTCAGCTACCTGCCCTGGCACCACAGCTTCGGCGGACTCTTCGAGCGGCTCGCGACGCTCTACAACGGCTGCGAGCTGTGCATGGAAGACTCGCGCGGGCGCGATCTGGACCGCCTGCTGGAGAACTGGCGGCTCTTCCGTCCCACCATCTTCTTCACCGTCCCGCGCGTCCTGGGTCAGATCGTCGCCCGCTGCCGCGAGGACACCGCCGCCGAGGCTGTCGTCTTCGGCGACCGGCTCCGCTTCGTCTTCACCGCCGCGGCCCCCTTGCCGGCCCCGGTCGAGGCGGCCTGTCGTGAGCACAAGATCCCGGTGCTGGAGGGCTGGGGGCTGACGGAGACCTCGCCGTGCGTCACGCTGCGGACGGCGGAGCACCCGGGTGGGTATGTCGGCTTCCCGATCCCCGGCGTGTCGGTGCGCATCGGCAGCGACCAGGAGATCCTGGTCAAGGGCCCCAACGTGATGGAGGGGTACCTGGACGACGAGGAAGCGACCGCGCACGTGATGGACGGCGACGGCTGGCTGCACACCGGCGATCTGGGCGAGTTCACCAGGAACGGGCTGAGGATTCTCGGGCGCAAGGATGGGGCGTTCAAGCTGACCACCGGCGAGATGGTCCACCCGCAAAGGGTGGAGAGCATCCTGGTCAACGAATCGCCGTACATCGGCACGGCCTTGGTCGTCGGGAACGGGCGCGATTATGTCGGAGCGCTGATCTTCGGCGATTTCGCCCGGCTGCATCGCTGGGCCGCGGAGCAGGGCATCCCGGATGATGGGGCGCTCGCCGCGCACCCGGCCGTCCGCGCGCTGTTCGGCGCTGAACTCGAGCGGCTCAACGCACTGATCGAGCCCAGGTACCAGCGGGTCCAGCGCGCCGTGCTGGCCGCTCGCGAGCTGTCGCTGGAGCGGGGCGAGCTGACGCCGTCGTCCAAGATCGTCCGAAGGGTCGTGCTGGAGGCGTTCAAGAAACCCATGGAGTCGATGTTCGACGCTCCCGGCGAGGATGTGATCCAGGTCCGCGAGGGTCGGTTGGAGGGAGTATCAAGGCCGTGATGCGCAAAGACCTTCCCACCGTGGTGCTCGCCGGCCTTGCTCGCACGCCCATCGGCGTCAAGTGCGGGACGCTGAGCGGCCTCTCGGCCGAGGACCTGGGCGTGCTGGCCGGGAACGAGGCGATCCGGCGATGCGGCATCGGGCGCGAGCGCATCGATGCGGTCACGGGGGCAAACGTGTACCAGTTCACCGCCCCGGGCGCTCAGGACATCTACTTCCCCCGCAACATCGCCCTGCGCTGCGGGCTCCGCGAGGAGGTCCCGGCGCTGCTGGTCCAGCGCATCTGCGGCTCGGGCCTCCAAACCCTCATCAACGCCTTCCAGCAGATCGCCCTGCCGCAGGATGTGGACGACACGCGCGTGGCGCTCTGCGTCGCGGCCGAAACCATGTCCCGCTGCCCGCGGATCGACCGCTCCCCGCGCCGCTCCGCCTCCAGCTTCTGGGAGTTTGCGGACGGCCCCCCTGTCCTCGAAGATTCCATGCTCGCCGGTCTCAATCACGACCTGGCCCGCACCTCCATGATGCTTACCGCCGACGAGTACGGCGCGAAGATGGGCATCACCCGGCGCCAGTGCGATGAGCTGGCCGAACTCTCGCAGCGCCGCGCCCGCGCCGCACGACGCGCCAGCTGGCTCAACGGGGGCGAGTCCCTCCGCGGCATGTTCGAGATCCAGACCAGCGACGGGCGGCACCTGGCCCACGACGAGTGCGTGCGCGAAACTTCGATGGACGTCCTGGAGAAACTCCCGGGCATCACCCCAAACGAGCTCGTCTCCCCCGGCAACGCGAGCGAGATCGCCGACGGCGCGGGCGCGGCCGTCGTCGCCGACCGCGCCCGCGCCCTGGAACTGAGCCTGCCGGCGCGCTGGCAGATCGCCGGCTATGGCGTGTGCGGGGTGGACCCGCGGGTCATGGGGCGCGGGCCGGTGCCGGCGATCCGCCAGGCGCTCCAGCGCGCCGGCATCGAGCAGGCGGACGTGGGGCTGTGGGAGATCAACGAGGCCTTCGCGGCCCAGTACCTGGGCGTCGAGAAGGAGCTAGGCCTGCCGCGCGAGATCACCAACGTTAACGGAGGGGCGATCGCCATCGGCCACCCTTTGGCCGCCACCGGCATCCGCATGATCGCCGACCTGGTGCACGAGATGGACCGGCGCGGCATCCGCCACGGTTGCGCCTCGGCCTGTATCGGCGGCGGGCAGGGCGCGGCGGTCGTGGTCAGGGACCTGGGCAAACAGTGAGGAGTCAGCGGCCATGAAACGGGCCTTCGCATTCGGCGACAAGACCATCGAGACCGCGGTGCGCCGCGTCAACGCGCTCAAGTCCGTGGCCGTGATCGGGGCCGGGACCATGGGCGTCGGGCTCGCCATCGATCTGCTCCACAAGACCGGGTGCCGCGTCGTGCTCCTGGATGTCAAGGCCGAGGCCCTGGAGCGCGCCCGCGCCACCCTCTCCAAGGCATGGACCGCGGATGTCCAGGCCGGGCGCCTCCGCGAGGACGATGCCAAGGCATTGGAGGCCCGGACCTCCTGCACGCGCGACGACGCGGACCTGCGCGACTGCGACATCATCTGGGAGGCCGCCACCGAACGCGCCCAGATCAAGGCGGAGATCTTCCAGCGGATCGAGCGGACCTGCGACCCCGAGCGCCTGGCCGCGGTGTTCTCCAACACATCCTCGCACACCACCGGTGAGCTGGCCGTGCTCTTCAAGACCGAGGCCTTCCGCGAGCGGTTCCTGACCGTCCACGGCTACTACCCGTTCGAAGCCAACCGCCTGATCGATGTGATGAAAGGCCCGTACGCCTCCGCCGAGGCGTTCGCCTTTGCCACAGTCTTTGCCGACCAGATTCTCGAAAAAACGGTCATCGCCCTGCCCCTGGACCATCACGGGTACATCACCGACCCCATCTTCCAGGCGATGGGCGCGATCGCCGCGTGGGATGTGCGCACTCCCCAGGACATCACGACATTTGGCGGCATCTGGGAGCTGTTCACGGCCAACCCCTTCACCGTTCTGGACCAGACCGGGCACATGCCGTTCACGGAGTCGTCCCGCCACATGGGCCGGCACCTTCCCACCCACGACCGGCTTCGGGGCCTCTACGACCGCGACGGCCGGGCCTACCCCGACTGGATCGCGGACCTGGAGAAGGCCGGCGACACGGGTCTGGCCTCGGTGCAGCGGCGCGGCTTTCACACCTGGACCCCCGGCGACCGCCCGCGCCCCGAACGCATCTACGACCCCGCGACGCGGAGCTATGTCCCCATCGCCGAGCCCTCGCGCAAGGACTACTGGTCCGTCTACGAGGCCGCGGAACACAACCGCCGCGCCGGCACGATCAAGAGCGTCGAGTCCCTGGTCTCTGTCGCGTGCGCCGACGATGGCGGGGGCCGGGTCTTCCGCCGCCTGGTGCTGCCCATCGCCCTGTACGCCCTGGACCTGATCCAGGACGGCTACGCGACACCCGGCCAGGTCAATCTCTGCACCCGCGCCGGCCTCCGCTTCAAGGCCGGGCTGATCGAGTTCATCGACGCCCTC
>JBGPGM010000028.1:0-10960 GCA_041483855.1 Phycisphaerae bacterium
GGATCGAGTCGATCCGCGCCCTGGAGGCCTCCGGCAGCGGGCACGCCTGCGAGGTGTACGTGGCGTTCACCACCCAGGAGGAGGTCGGTCTGCGCGGCGCCCGCACCGCCTCGCACGCCGTCCAGCCCGACATCGGCCTGGGGATCGACGTGACCCTCTCGTGCGACACGCCCGGCGTGCCCGAGGAAGAGGCCGTCACGCACCACGGCAAGGGCTTTGGCCTGCACATCAAGGACTCGTCGTTCATCTCCGACCACAAACTGACCGCCGAGGTGGAGGCGGTCGCCAAGAAGCACAAGATCCCGTACCAGAGGACCATCCTGGCCGCGGGCGGCCAGGACGGCGCCGCGGCGCAGCAGGCCGCGGCGGGGGCTCGGGCCGTCGGTGTCGTCGTCGGGACGCGCTACATCCACACGGTGACCGAGATGATCGACACTCGGGACCTGGCGGCGGCGCGCGACGTGCTCGCGGCGTTCATCCCGACCGTTGCGTGAGGGCCGGATGGAATGCCAGACCGGCCGTCAAACATCGAAGCCCTCGGGATGGTCCCGGGGGCTTCGCTTGGAGTCGTGCGCCGCGCGGGACATGGGCCGTCCCGCGGAGAGCGGCGCTTTGGTGTTGGTCGGGTCAGTGGACCAGGGATGTCGCGGCCTCGATCGCCTCGACGACCTGCCGGACCTGGAACGGCTTCTTCAGGAACCCGTCGAAGCCGGAGCCCTTGAGGGCCTGCAGCTGGCCGTCGGTGAGCTTGCCGCTCATGGCGATCACGCGCGTCAGTTGCAGGTCGTCGTCGCTGCGGACCAGCTTGGCGACCTCGCGTACGTCCCCCTCGCCCAGGTGGACGTCCAGGAGCATGACGTGCGGCTTGAAACGCTCGCACACCAGGCCCGCCTCGAAGCCGTTGAGCGCGGTGCGGACTTCGTAGTTGGTCTGCTCCCGCAGGACCTTCTCGAGGACCTCGACGATCTCGGCCTCGTCGTCCACGACCAGCACGCGGGTCTTGCCGCCGGCGATGCCGTCGAAGGGGATGCCGTGCTCCTTCATGAATCGGAGCAACTGGGAGACGGGGATGCGCCGGTCCTTGGACCCCGGGATGCGGTAGCCGCGCAGCGAGCCCGAGTCGAACCATTTGGAGACGGTGCGCGGGGCGACGTTACAGATCTTCGCCACCTCGCCGGTCGTCAGGACATCTTTATCGAAGGGCATCGTCTCCTCCTGGCTGCGGACTGGGAGCCCCGGGCCTCGATGACCGGGAGGCCGGGCCAATCGATCCATCGGCGAGAAGACGCGCAGGCTTGACCGCTTCGGCCGCGGGCGGGCCGAGAAGGGGGTGCGCCAGATGGGTCGCGTGGGCTCTGTTCCGGTATCCGCCGAGCGGTGAGCCGTGGGATGGACCGCGCCAGTCGGCAGCAGCCCCGAGGGCTTCTCGGACCGGGGAAACGGGGCTGCTTGAGCCCCCTCTTCGGAGCGGGACGCGATTGACATGACTCCGGGTCAGGCGGTAGATTGCGTGCCCATCGTCCGCGCCCGGGTGGAGCGGCGGGATCCGTTTGGTCCCATAGTCCGTACTGGTTCCCGGCCATCGCTGTTTGGCGCAGAGTACCCCGGCCGGCAGGCTGGTCGATCCGAGGAGTTGCCCGTGCCCACACGCCCAGCCTTGCGTTGGATCGCGACCGCCGCCGTCATCCTGGTCACCGCGTCGGCGGCGTCGGTGTCCTGGGCTCAGAGGCCGGCGCCGGATGATGCGGCGCTCCTGAAGGATTTCATCCACTACACCAGGATCGCGCGTTACGACCAGGCCAAGGAGAACGCCCAGGCGCTGCTGGACCGCAAGATCAAGCCGACGGACTTCGTCAAGCTGGTCGACTCGCTCGATGAGAGCACGCGCCGGGGCTTCGCCGACATGGTGCTGCGGGCCGAGCGCGTCAGCGACCTGGAGGCGGCCGCCGGGGGTCTGCTCAAGGCCTACGAGCAGGGCAAGCTGGACACCGCCCGCGATCCCCAGGAGATTTCCCGCAGCATCAGCATGCTCACCGGGACACAGCGTCAGCGCCTGTACGCCCGCGAGAGGCTGATCTTCGCCGGCGAGTACGCCCTGCCGCAACTGCTCCCGGCCCTGATCCAGCGCAACGATGGGGCGCTGCAGGGGCAGGTGCGCGACCTTCTGGTGGAGATGAGCCGGCAGGCGATCGTGCCGCTGGTCACGGCGCTGCCGAGCCTGGACCCCGCCGCGCAGGAACTGGTGGTCGGCGTCCTGGGCGACATACCGTACCGGACCTCCCTGCCGTTCCTGTACGAGCTGCTCGGCTCAACGCAGTCCGACCCGGTGCGGCGCGCCTGCCAGCGGTCGATCCAGAAGATCGCCGGGGTTGTGAATGTGCAGATCCCGCTGACCGAGCGCTTCGTGGAACTGGGCAACCAGTATTATGTCCAGAGCCGCAGCCTGATCAGCTTCCCGGACGAGTCCTACCAGTTGCTCTGGTCGTACGACCCGGGCCTGGGCCTGATCGCGACGGCCATCGACACCAACGTCTTCACCGAGGCCATGGTCATGCGCCTGGCCGAGCGGGCCCTGCGCCATGACCCGGCCAACGGCGAAGCCTTGTCGCTCTGGCTGGCCGCCAACTTCTCACGCGAGATCCACACGCCCCAGGGGTACGACAATCCTGCCTACGGCAAGGACCGGCGCGAGGCGATGTATTACGCGGTCGCCGCTGGCGCGGTCCCGACGGAGCGGGTGCTGGCCCGGGCTTTGGACGGGCGGGATACGCCGCTGGCCCGGCGCGCCATCGCCGCCATCGAGCGCACCGCCGGCGGGAGCGGGCTGTGGGGGGGCGGAGATTCGCGCAGGCCCCTGCTGGAGGCCATCCGTTACCCCAACCGGCGCGTGCAGTACGAGGCCGCCCTGGCCGTGGGCGCGGCCCAGCCGCGCCAGGAGTTCGCCGGGTCCGATCGCGTGGTGCCGATCCTGGCCAGCGCCATCCGCGACGCCTCGGCGCGCTACGCACTTGTGGTGGCGACGGAGAACCAACCGGGGCTCTTGAAGCTCCTGCAAAGCAAGGGATACATCGTCCTGCCGCCGGCGAAGAGCCTCTCTGAGGTCGAGCAGGCTATCGCCGAGGCGCCGGGCGTGGACCTGATCGTGACGGAGTTACCCGAGGCCCCGATGGCCGACTTGATCACCACGGCGCGCGGGAGGCCGGACCTGGCGGCCACGCCCATCCTGGCGCTGGCGAGCCTCAAGGCCTATCCCGAACTGAGCAGTAAGTTCGCCCAGGATCCCTCCGTCCGCATCGCCCGCGAGGGGCTGTCCCCGGATCAGATTGCCGCCGCCGCGGATCAGTTGATCCAGGAGGCCGCGGGAGGTGCAATCACCGAAGACGAGGCACGCCAGTACAAGGCTCGCTCGCTGGCGGTGCTGCGTGACCTTGCGGTGTCGGGCAACGCGGCGCTGAAGGTGTCCGACGCCGCCCCGCCGCTGATCGGGGCTTTGTCGGCCAACACGGGCCAGATGCGCCTGGACATCGCCGAGGTGCTGTCGTACGTGGGGTCCGAGGCCGCCCAGCGGGCGCTGATGGACGCGGCGCTGAAGGCCGAGGGCGGCGACCGCGTGGCGATGCTCAACAAGGTGGCCGAGTCGGCCAAGCGGGCCGGGAACATGCTCGATTCGCGCCAGGTGAAGGAGCTGGTCAAGTTGGCCCGCACGGGCAGCGACGACCAGGCGACCGCCGCCGCGGCGTGTATGGGCGCGCTCAACCTGCCGAACGCCGATCTGATCCCGCTGATCCTGGGCGAGAGCAAGGAAGCGCACTAGGGGTTCTCGGCCGTTGGTGCATGGATCCTGCACGCCGCTCCCGATCGGGGGCGGCGTTTTCGTGTGCGCTGCGGGCGTTCCCGTAACCACGCGGGCCCTCCGCCGGGCAGGGCTTGCCCTGTCCGTGCACAAGCACCATCCGGCATAGATGGCCGAGTTGGACGCGTTCTGGGTTCGGGGTGTGAACGCGTCGCGGCACCGCGCCGATCAATACGCCTGTGAGCAGACCCCATGCTCCGGCCAGCCCGGCGTGCTCGTTTGGACGCCGGGGTGCAGGAGCAAGGGGGGTGGGCCGAGCCCGGCCCGTTTGACATGGAGGTTCGGGGCGCTGGGCGGTGTCGCCAAGGCCCGAGGTGTCGTGTGGTTGGTCGCCTGTTTGGAAGGAGTACTCCCTATGCGTACGCGTTTGTCCAAGGCCTTTACCCTCGTTGAGATCCTGATCGTGGTTGTGATCCTCGGGATCCTGGCCGCGATCGTGGTCCCCCAGTTCACCAATGCCAGCCAGGACGCTCAGGTCGGCAACGTCGAGACCCAGTTGCAGACCATCCGCAGCCAGATCGAGCTGTTCCGCGTCCGCAACAACGGTAACTACCCGCCCGCGCTGGTGGCCGGCGGCCCTGCCACACCCGCGGCCCCCGGGGCGTGGGCCGATCTGGTGGGCGCGGACTACATGCGCTCCGTGCCGATCAACCCCCGCACGAACACCGCCGACGTCGTCGCCGGCGCCAACCCGAACACGCCGGTCGCGCAGGGCGCTCCGGGGTGGTACTTCGACTCGGCCACCCACGACTTCACGGCCGCGGGCTTTGACGAGATCAACCACCGCTGGTACTGAACCTTCGATCTCTCGTGCGCGGCCGACGCCCTGACCGGCTTCGGCCGCTTTCGACAGGTGCAGACAGGGGCTTCGATCGCAGGTTCCCCGCTCCCGCCTCGCTTCTTCAGCCGTGAGTCCCGAGCATGCAACGCCGAACCGATGCGATCCAAGGGTTCACCCTCGTTGAGATTCTCATCGTGGTCGTGATCCTGGGAATCCTGGCCGCGATCGTCATCCCACAGTTCACCGACACGGTCTCCAACGCGGCCAGCACGACGACGTACAGCGAGTTGCAGAAACTGCGCCGGCACATCGGCGTGTACCAGGCCCGGCACAGCCAGCAGCTGCCGGCGGTCACGGCGGGCAACGGGACCTGGGGCCAGCTGGTCGGCCCGGAGCATTTCCTGGCTCCGCCCGTGAACGCCTGGGTCGGCGGCGTCAACTCGAGGATGATCGTGCTGGGCAACGGACCCGACACGGGTTACCAGACCGCCTACGGATGGATCTTCGACCCCGCCACCGGGGACGTCTGGGCCGGCGGATTCGACATCAACGATCACCCCTTCCCGAGGTGACGCCGCGTGCCCGAGAAAGCCAACCTGGCTGGTCCCCGGGGGCCGGCGTGCCGATATGAATGTGGCGTGGACCGCGTGGCGCAGCGCTGCACCAATTCCGGGTGCAGCCCGATAACCTCGGTCCAAGGAGCCTTCACGATGCGCAGCCGCAAGTACCTCAACGCGATTCTCTCGGTCATCGCCGTCCTCCTGTCGCTGAACCTGCTGGTGCAGACGGGCGCGTCCCGCGGCTCGGCCTCGGTGCTGGCCGCCGGGCCAGACGCGCAGACCCAACCCGGCAAGGAGCCGCTGACGACCCCGCCCTTCAACTCGGGGGACGATCGGAAACAACTGATCACCCTGCTGGACCAGGTCAGCAAGCGGCTGGACAAGCTCCAGGCCAAGCTGGATTCCGGGATCAACGTCAAGGTGACCGAGATGCCGGCGGTCAAGGTCGAGAGCATGCCCAAGAACTGAGCCGGGCCGGGCACGCCGGTGTGCGGCGGCAGGCGGGGCGGGAGCGAGCGGAGGCGCTCAGGAGCAGGGCCATGTATTCGCTCGGTCTGGTACTCAATCAACGATGCACGGCGGGCGCGCGAAGCTCCGGTCGCGCCTTTACGCTCCTGGAGCTGCTGGCGGTCATCGTCGTGCTGGGCATCGCCGGGGCGATGGTGATTCCCTCGATGAGCCAGACCGGCGTGCTTAAGGTGCAGGCCGCCGTCCGTACCATCATCTCCGACATCACCTTTGCCCAGTCCGACGCCGTGGCCTTCCAGGAGCGCCGGGCGCTGGTCTTCGACGTCCCGACTTCGACCTACCGTCTTGTCCTGGTCCCGGGCACCACCATCGACGTGGCCAATAACACGATGTACGACCCGACCCGCCTCAATGGCCTGTACATCGTCGATTTCCGCGACAACGCCTTCGGCAATTCCCGCATCACGGCGGCGGCATTTGACGGCGCCAACACCCTTGTCTTCGACGCCATGGGGGGGCCCGTGCACGACGCGGGCAGCAACACGCCGCTCAACTCGGGATCGATCACGGTCGTCGGATCGGGATCGACGTTCGACATCAGCATCGAGGCCTTCACCGGGCGTGTCTCCGTGGTGCGGGTTGGGCCGTAGACAGCATCGCGCGCAGGACACCGGCCGCCGCCATGAGCCAGGCAAAGACCAACACGCAGGCCGACCGCCCCCAGACCCCCAGCCCAACGCCGGCCAGGTCCAAGGTCGTGCTGCGCCGTCCCCTGCTGGGCGTCGCGGCCGTCATCGCGGCATTCGGTCTGCTCCTGTGGGCCAGGCTCCTGCTGGTGACCAACTATCCGCGCACGGCCATCGCCACGCCGGACCAGGCCGCGCCGTCCACCGGCACCGGCCAGGATCGGCAGCCCCCACGCTGAAAATTCCGCCCGGTGGCGCCTGTCGCGTCGGGTTAGCGCTGCTCTTGCGCGAAGCGCGGCCCATCCCATGTTTCCCGGCAATCGAGGGCGTGTTCCTGCTCGCCAGGGCGCGCCGGTGACGGCCGATCCGGTGCGCCGAGCCGCACCATGGACCCAGTGCGGCGGGGCCGCCCGTTCCCCCAATGGTCGGGTGTGCGGATTGCGCCCGGGTCGGCGACCAATATTCCCGTCGCATCTTTCCCAAAGTCCCCACGTTTATGTGACGACAGAGAGGGGCAAGCCGTGTGCGTGTGCACGGCGGTTCGCGTTCTGCATCAAGACTCGTCGGATGAGAGCATCCACACCGCCCTGTCGGCCCGTGACCGGAGGAGCACCCATGCTGATTCACCGTACCCGTTCCGCTAGCGAGGTCGTTCGGCTCGCCGGCCGTCTTCCGTCCGCCGTGACCGCCGCGACGTTGGCGGTCCTGCTGGCGCTGCCCTCGTCGCTGCTGGCGCAGCCGACGCCCGGCGCGCCGCCGGCGACTCCGGGCCAGCCGGAGATCCGCAACCCGCTGCAGCCCGGGGCGAAGGGCGGAGAAGAGCCCAGGGTGAAGGTGTCCGACAAGGGTATTGTCGACGTCCAGGTCAAGGACCAGGACATCGCCAGCGTGCTGGAACTGCTCTCGATCCAGTCGCAGAAGAACATCATCGCCAGCAAGAGCGTCAGCGGGCGCGTCAGCGCCACGCTCTACGGCGTGACCTTCTACGAGGCGCTGGACAGCATCCTGCACGTCAACGGATTCGGCTATATCGAGAAGGGCAACTTCATCTATGTCTACACGCTCGACGAACTCGAGAAGATCCAGAAGGCGCTGAACAAGCGAGTCGCCAAGGTCATCCGGCTCAACTACCTCAGCGCCAACGACGCCGCCGAGTTCGTCAAGCCCCTGCTCTCGATCGACGGCGGTCAGATCCAGAAGAACGCGACGACCAGCACCTTCGCGCTGCCGGCGGACACACCGGCGGGCAAGGACGACTTCGCGCTCAGCGCCACGCTCGTGGTCATCGACTACGAGGAGAACATCAAGGCGATCGAGGCGCTGGTCAAGGAACTCGATACGCGCCCGGCCCAGGTCCTCGTCGAGGCGACCATTCTCCAGAGCAGCCTCACCGAGTCCAACGCATTCGGCGTGGACTTCGCCATCATCGGCAACCTGAACTTCACGGACTTCATCACCGCCGGCGGCCCGCTGGCGGTCGCCAACGCGCTGCAGAAGGGCGGCACGGGCGCCTCGGGACAGGGCCTCTCCCCGCCCGACAACGTGGGCCGGGGGATCGTCAGCAGCCCGGGCAACACCGACGGGCCCTCGACGTTCAAGGTCGGGATCATCAAGGATGACCTCGCCATATTCCTGAAAATGCTCGACGAGGTGACCGACACGGTCATCCTGTCGAATCCGAAGGTGCTGGCGCTCAACCGACAGCCGGCCCGCGTGCTCGTCGGTCGGCGCGTCGGCTACCTGAGCACGACGGCCACGGAGACCTCGACGACGCAGACGGTCGAGTTCCTGGACACGGGCACGCAGCTGTACGTCCGCCCCTTCGTCTCCAACGACGGCCAGATCCGCATGGAGCTGGTCCCCAAGGTGTCGGAGGCCATCGTGCGCCAGTCCACCAACGCCCAGGGCTCTGCCGTCAGCATCCCCGACGAGGTGCCGCAGGGTGTGACCACCAACGTGATCGTGCGCGACGGGCAGACCATCGTCCTGGGCGGCCTCTTCCGGGAGTCCACCCAGTTCGGGCGCCGCCAGGTTCCCTTCGTCGGCGACATCCCCTTCCTGGGCACCGCCTTCCGCGGGCACACCGACGACACCACGCGGGCCGAGATCATCTTCATGATCACGCCCACGATCGTGACCGACGCCGGCCTGAACGAGGCCGCGGCGCGAGCGGCGGCGGATGTGGACCACCTGCGCACCGGCGCCCGCCAAGGGCTGCTGCCGTGGAGCCGCGAGCGGATGACCGCGGCACTGAACCTGGAAGCGGAGCACCTGGCCCAGAAGGGCGACTACGAAATGGCCCTATGGGACCTGCGCCGGTCGCTGTCGCTCTACCCGACCCAGCCGGACGCGCTGCGGCTGCGTGAACGGATCACCGGACAGCGAGAGTCCTGGCCGGACCGCGCCCTGATCAATGAAATGATCGACAATGACGTCGCCAAGCGGCTCCAGGCGATCAGCCCGCCCCCGGTGGGCACGACCCGGGGCACCAAGCAGCCCTACGGCTGGAGGAAGGTGCCGAAGACGCCGGTGGAGCCGACCAAGCCGGGCGCGCCGCGCAGCAACGCCGAACCGTCGACCGAGCCGGAGCCGACGAGCCCGCAGACGGACGCCTCCGCGGACCAGCCCCTATCTCAGGGCGAGCCGCCGATGCCCGATACGACGGTCGAAATGACTGAGACGCCGCCCGCGATGCCCGATGCGACGGGCGAGGCGACGGTTATGATGACGCCGGACATCGACATGGCGCCGCCGGCCGACAATGCGCCGGCCGAGATGACGGCCACCGAGCCCCCGCCGGTCATCGACTTCATTCCCGAGATGGCGCCGGTGGCGCCGGGAAAGCCGGCCGTTGCGGCGACGCTGGCCGAGCCGATCCCGGCCCCGGCGCTGACCCCGGCCGAACGCCAGGCGCAAGAGGCGACCCTCGATGCGCTGGCGAGCGTACGCGAGTCCATCCGCAACTACCGTGCGATGACCAACAACGCGCTCCCGCCGGTCGGAGTCGGACCGGACCGCGCCACCGGCTGGGAGGACTTCGTCCAGGCCAACATCGTCAAGGAACCACCCGTCAACACCTGGGTCGGCGGCGACCATGCCTCGTTCGTGCTGATTGTCAAGGGTCATACCACGCCGGACACCGCCTTCCCGACCGACTACGGCTGGATCTTCAACGCCGACACCGGCCAGGTGTGGGCCGCAGGCTTCGATGCCGCCGGCAGGCCTGTCGCCAGGCCGGGGGCCGCGCCGAATGCCGACGCGCCGATTGCCGCCGCGACGACGGAGCCGGACACGGCGCCGCAGGCCGACGCCGAGAAACGCAGCGGCGTTCCCTTTGGCGGGCTGCTCACCGCCCTGCGCGCCTGGCACACCGCGTCGATGGCGCACAGCCCGCAGCGCCGGACCCCCAACGTCGTCGGCGTCGAGGCCGACAAGGAAGGCAAGTAGCCCCCTCCCTCTCACCGCCCCCGCTCTCCCCAAGTTCCCGCCCCTTTGCCCGGAGCTCGACCACCATGCCTATCGCTGACCCCCACGCCGCCGTTGTTGCCGCTCGCGTCCCCCTCCTGCGGGCTTGGCGCGTCCTCCTGGCGTACGCCGGCGCGGGCGCGGCCTTGATGACCCTCTCCGCCTGCGCCGGGCACGGGGCGTACACCCGTCAGCACGTGGAGCAGGCGAAGCAGACGATGGCCCAGATGAAGAGCGGGTCCGAGTGGCAGATGGGTCAGCAGCAGTTCCTGGCGGGCGACCTGGATAAAGCGCTCAAGAGCGTGGACAAGTCGCTGGCGATCAGCCCGAACGTGGCCAAGTCTCACGTGCTGCGCGGACGCATCCTCCTCGAGAAGGGCCAGCTGGAGGCGGCCAACGACTCGCTGCTGCGCGCCGAGGCCTTGGCCCCCGACAACGTCGAGGCCCAGTACTACCTCGGCATCGTCCACGAGCGATTCAGCGAGCCCGAGGAGTCTCTGAGCCGCTACTTGGCCGCCGTCCGCCTGGACCCGGCCAATCCCCAGTACCTGATCGCCGCGGCCGAGATGATGGTCCAGCTCAACAGGCTCGAGCAGGCCCAGGCCCTGCTCGAGGAGCGCCGGTCGGCCTTCCAGTACAACGCGGCGGTGCGCCAGACGCTGGGGCACATCGCGATGATCCGCAACGACCCGCGCACGGCCGCGAGCGTCTTCAACGAGGCCCTACTTCTGGCCCCGGATGACCTGGCCATCATGGAAGACCTGGCCAACGCGCAGATCGCGTGCAACATGTTCTCCGAGGCCGAGTTCAACATCGAGCGCCTGCTGGCGGCCCCGGGCAGCGAGAACCGGCGCGACCTGCTGCAGCTGCAGGCCCGGTGCCTCGTCGCCGTGGACCGCGTCGTCGAAGCCCGCTCGATCCTCCTGACGCTCACCGCCGATTCGCAGGGGTCCAACGACCCGCGCACCTGGACCCTGCTCGGGCGCGTCTGCTGCATGCTCAACGACACACCCCGCCTGAGGATGGTCGCCACACGGGTCATCGCCATGGCGCCCGATCGCTTCGAGGGATACTACTTCAAGGCCGCGCACCTGCGCGGCGCGGGTGACTTGGCCGGGGCCGTCGACGCGCTGGCCGAGGCGTCGCA
>JBGPGM010000029.1:0-10835 GCA_041483855.1 Phycisphaerae bacterium
CGCGCCGCCGCGAACCGTCGTCAGGGTCCATCGCATAGCCGGGCCTCCGCTGTCCCCTCACCCGGGCGCGGAAACGTCCGGGGCCAGCGTACCGTGCGAGGGCGGGACCGCAAAGGAAAATCCCGCTCGCCGCGACTGCGCCGGGGGCGGGAGCCCGGGCCGATCCGCGTTCTTCAACTTCGCGTTTTTTTTCCGCGATTCCGGGACCGGGTTATCACCACGGCGCGAGGCCGGGGGGCCGTGGGGGTCGGGGGTGGGGGTCGGGAGGGACCGCCGCGCTGCGTATCCCCCGCGGCCTCCGCGATACCGCTCCCCCGCCGCGGCCACCAGCGCCAGCCCGGCCCGTCGGATCGGCCCGGGCAGCCGCCGCCACAGCCGGCCCGCGGCCGCAACGTGGGGGTCCGGGGGCCGATCGCCTCGGTGCAGCCCCCTACGCCCGGTCCCGGCCGTCGCCCCCACCGCGCTCGCCCCCCGGCGGGAGGGCCGGCACGATGTTGAACACGATCGGCCCGGGCGCGGCTTGCTCGGCCGCGGCCGTGTCCTCCGCCTTGCCGATGCAGCGGTCCAGCAGTTCGCGGATCGCCGCCACGTCCCCCGCCTTGGCCTTGTCGATCAGCGCCCGCACCGCCGCCGCAACGTCCTCCGGCGTCACGGCTCCGATCAGGGCCGAGCGCAGCGCGGCCACATGACGGGCGTGGGGGTTGCCCTTGCCGCCGGCGTTTCCGGGGAGGAACTGGCCGGTCCGCTCGTCCCGCCCGTCACCGGACGGGTGTAACGGCCCCACGATGCCCCGCTCGCCGCCGTCGCTCACCGGTTGCCCTCCGTCCCCGTCGCCGCCTTGACCAGCGCCACGATGCCCGCCTTGATCGCCGGAGGCAGCGTCGCCCACGCCGCGACCACCCGCGCCAGGTCGGGATCGGCGGGCTTCACCGCGCCCGGCGAACCACCGGACGGTGCATCTTTGTTGCCGGATTTGCTGCCGCCCGAAGCCGGTACCTCCGTGTTCTCCGAAGGAAACCGGCGGAGTTCGAGTCCTGTTGCGCCCATTTCCCTTCTGTGCCGGATCGCCAGGTGCCGCCGCGCGCCGGGCGGCCCCGCCCAGACCCCTTTTTCCGAACCCACCCGACGGCGATTTCCTGCCGATAACCAGCCCGCCGCGCTTGTAAATCTCCGGGTCGAACGTATCCTATATCCATCGTGGATCGGGTCGCTGTCGGCGCCGTGCTGTCTGCCCCGATGCCCCCCGTGGGATGCCCTTCTGTCGAGAGAGGTTTACAGATGACCAAGAGAAGTACCACTCGGATCTCCACCGGCGCGATCGCTCTCCTGGCGCTGTCGGGCGCGGCGTTCGGTCAGAACTGTTCGAACGGTGTGATCCCGACCCAGTGCAGCCCGCTCGGGAACTGCCTGGGCCCCGACGTGATCGTGGGCGATATCACCGGGCCTTCCAACTACACCGGGGACGGCACCGTCGAAGCCTTTTCGATCGGCACGACTTCCTGCAACATCGGGAACATCGGCGTGATGTGGATATCGAGCACGAACCATCACCCGGTGGTCGGCCAGAGCCTGTTCAAGTTGAGGATCCTCGCCGACGGCTCCAGCCGCTTCGAGCAACTCGGCCAGAGTTGGCTCAAGCACACCTTCTTCGCGCTGAGCGAGGGCCTGTGCTGCTCGGGCTGCCAGTCGACCGACGGGAGCAGCCTGGGCATCCACTGCTCCGACCCATACACCTCCTCTCGCAACGGGTCGCAAGCCGGCCTGGGTCCCAAGTTTCAGGTCAACGCCCACACGGGCGTCTTCACCTACCCGCCGGCCAACCCGGCGTGGAGCGGGAACGTCGCCCGCAGACTCCAGGCGAAGGTCTCCGAGCTCGAGAACAGTTCCGCAACCGTAATGTACTTTGTCGCGGCGCAGTACCTCACGCAGGACGACTCCACCGCCGGCAACCAGAACAACAACGAGTCCTACCGCCCTTGCTCCATGGCCGGCAGCGGGACCGCCTGGAACATGGCCCTGACCGGCTCGACCCAGCGCACGCAGCAGGGCATCCGTGCCTGGGCCAACTCGCGCGGCGCGCTGGTCAGCCAGACCGACCTGCAGGTGCCCGGCGATGGGCTCCTCATCGTCGCCAGCGAGGCCACCAATATCGGTGGCGGTCTGTACCACTACGAGTACGCGATCCAGAATATGAACAACGATCGCAGCGGCCAGGCGGTTTCCGTGCCCGTACCCGCCGGGGTCATGGTGACGAATATCGGGTTCCACGACGTGGACTACCACGACGGCGACGGACTCGGCAGTGTCAACTGCAGCGCGACGGACTGGACGCCGTCGATGACCAACGGTTCGATCTCGACCGGGCTGCCCCTCGCCTGGTCCACCCAGACCTATGCGCAGAACCAGAACGCCAACGCCCTCCGCTGGGGCACGCTCTACAACTTCCGCTTCGATTCCAACGCCGCGCCCGTGCCCGGCGAGGCCACCATCACCCTCTTCAAGCCCGGCACGCCGACGACCGTCACGACCGCGACCGGCCAGATAAAGGTCCCCGGAGCGCCGCCGCCCCCCGTCTGCCCGTGCGACTGGAACCACTCCGGCGTGCTCGACAGCCAGGACTTCTTCGACTTCCTGACCTTCTTCTTCGGCGGCACCGCCGACTTCAACAACGACGGCGTCACCAACAGCCAGGACTTCTTCGACTTCCTCACCTGCTTCTTCACGCCCCCCGCCGCCTGCTGAACGCACGGATCGTCCCATCGAATCTCTCGACTCCCGGCCCGCAGCCGGGAGTTTTTTCATGCCGCGCATCGAGCCCGCGCCCCGCCCGCGCAGACACGCAACGCCGCGCCCATGCCACCCCGCCCCCCGCCTCACCCCTCCTCTCCTCCGTGTTCTCCGTGTTGAACTTCTCCGGCCATGGTCCCTCTTCTCCGGCCGGCGGGTGCGGTACGATCGGCGGGCGCATGGCGGAGCGAAGTCCACAGGACGGACGGCGGTGGGTGGCGGTGTCGCTGTGGGCCGCGTGCGCGCTGGTGCTGATCGTGATCGCCGCGATGACGGTCGGTCGGGTGTCGCGCCGCCCCGAGCCCCGCACCGGCGATTTCCTGTACTACTTCGACGCCGCGACCGCGGTCAGGATCGGCGAAAACCCCTACACCTACGCCAGCGCGACCTTCCCGAATCCGCCCCTGGCCGCCGTCGTGCTCAGTTGGCTGGTGCCGCTGGGGCTGCGGGGCGCGGCCTACGCCTGGCTGCCGATCAACCTGGGCCTGCTCGCGGTCTCGGCGTGGCTATCAGGAAAGATCGTGGTCAAGCGTCTGGCGATGGAGGACGGCGGCGGCGAACGCGAGCGCGCCGCCGGCGGCCCCCTCCTGCCCGCCGTCGTGCTCGGCGGCCTCCTGCTGACCATCGACCAGTGCCGCTGGACGATTGTGCGCGGGAACGTCGACACCCTGCTGCTCCTGCCGACCGTCGCCGGCTTGTGGTGGCTGGACCGGCGGCCAGCAATCTGCGGTACCGCGCTGGGGTTCGCCGCCAACATCAAGTACCTGACGCTGGCGATGCTCCCCTACCTGGCGCTGCGCGCCCGGTGGCGCGCCGCCGCGGCACTTGCAGCCAGCACCGTCGGCTTCGCGCTCCTGCCCGCGCTGGTGGTCGGGTGGGAGCGGAACCTCCAGTTGCTCCGCTGGGCGCTGGTGGGGATCGCGCGCCTGTCGGGCGTGGATGTCGCGGAGGAGGGGATGGCCAACGCCGGGACAATCGAGGAGCGGACGCGCGGGATCTCGATCTCCGCCGCGCTCGGGAGGTTGGGCCACCAGATGGGATTGGGCCCGGTGGGGACGGTGGGCCTGGTCGCCGCCGCCGCGGGCGCGACCGGCCTGATCGCGTGGTGGATCTATGCGCGGGCGGGCGTGCCGCTCTTCTGGGGGCGTTGGGGCAAGGAACCAGAGGCTCGGCGCCCCGGCGTCGTATTGCTGGAATGGTGCGGCGTGATCACGGCAATGCTGGCGTTCAGCCCCCACACGGAGGTGCGACACACCGTGCTGCTGCTGCCGGTGCACGCCGCGACTGCGGCGCTGCTGCTGGCCGAGCGTGGCGTTTCGCGATGGCCGCTGGCCGTCGCGCTCGTGCTGTCGCAACTCGCGTTCCGGCTGCCGCCCGGCGGGGCGACGTACGAGACGGCGCTGGACGAGTGGCGGTCCGTTGGCGGGCCGTCGGTCTTCATGTTGGTCATGTACTTGGCGCTGCTGTGGACGGGGCTGGAGTGGACGAAACGCCGGGCCGGGTGATGGCCAAGCGGCATGGCGGCCACGACGCCCGTCCCATCATTCAGAAGAACCCGGCGATGTACCACACGATCAGGAGCACCACGGCGAGCACGGCAATCAGCAGCAACCCCGTCGCGAGGTTGTTGGTCAGTCTCGACTTCTGCTTGATGGTCATGGGTGGGCCTTCCATCGGGCCGGCCGCGCTGGTTGACCGCGCCGGGCCTACTCCCCCGGAATGGAAGATACCGTCCCCTGCCACGGCGAGGAAGCGCTGGCGTACAGCCGCTTGGGGATCCGCCCGGCCAGGTACGACAGCCGCCCGGCGGCGCAGCCCTGGCGCATGGCATGGGCCATCAGGACGGGATCGGCCGCGTGGGCGATGGCCGTGTTGAGCAGCACGCCATCGGCGCCGAGTTCCATGGCGATGGACACGTCGCTGGCCGCGCCGACCCCGGCGTCCACGATGACGGGGTAGGCCCGGTCGCCCTGCTTGAGCAGTTCCAGGCAGAGGACGATGTTGGCGGGATTGAGCACGCCCTGCCCGGATCCGATGGGCGAGCCGGCGGGCATGACGCACGTCGCGCCGGCCTCCTTGAGCCGCAGCGCCGCGATGGGGTCGTCGGACGTGTACGCCAGCACCTCGAACCCGTCGGCGATGAGTTCCTTGCACGCGCCCAGCGTGCCGGCGGGGTCGGGCAGCAGGGTCTTCTTGTCCCCGAGCACCTCCAGTTTGACCCACGAAGCCCCGGCGTTGCCGATCTGGGTCAGCAGTTCGCGCCCCAGGCGCGCGACCCGCACGGCGTCCGCGGCGGTGAAGCAGCCGGCGGTGTTGGGCAGGATCGTGTACCGCGCCGTGTCGATGAACTGGAGCAGCGATTGCCCGCGCTCGTTGTACAGCCGTTCTCGCCGCACGGCGACCGTGATAACCTGGCCGCCGCTGGCGTCCAGCGCGTCGCGCATGACGTCGTACGTCTGGTACTTGCCGGTCCCCACGAACAGACGGCTCGTGAATCGGCGCGCGCCGATGACCAGCGGTTCCAGGATCGGATTCGCGGCGGAGGCGCCCGGCGGTGCGCTTGAGGCGGGGGAGGCGGTGGTGGCCATGCGTGAGTGTAGAACCACCCGGAACCCTGTCACCCGCCGCCGACCAGGGTCACCACCTCGACCGCATCCCCCTCGGCCAGGACCCGGCTCGGGTGGCTGGCCCTCGGGACTAGTTCGCGGTTGACCTCCACCGCGCAGGGGGAGTTGGACAGGTTCAGACGCTCCAGCAGCGCGCCCACGCTCATGCCGGGCTCGACGGTCAGCGGCTCGCCGTTGAGAAGAATGGTCATCGGTGGAGTGTAGAGCGGCGTTCGGCAGGCCCCTCGGATACGGTGCCGGCCGGGCCGCTTGCAGGCGCGTGTAACGGGGCGGCCGCCGCAGGCGTAGCAGCGGGTGCGTGTGCCGGCGGTAGGATCAGTAGTGTGGCGCGGCGGTGGGGGGGAACAGGAGCCGCGGATGTCGAGCAAGGCTCGTCCAGGCATGCCAGAGAGCCAAGGGCGACCGTCCTGGTGGCGGCCCACGCTCGCAGGCGCGGCGGTGATGGTCCTGGTCGTCGCGGGCGGGTGTCGCCGCGCCCCCAAGTACAGCCAGGAAACCCCCGACGACACGGTCAAGTCCGCCGTCGCGATGGTCCGGAACGGTGACGCCGACCGCCTTGGCGACCTGATCTACGCCGACGGCCCTGAGATGCGGGTGATCCTCAAGCGGCTCGGCCTGCTCCTGGGACACATGCAGGACCTGGCCGCGGCGATTCAGACGAAGATGCCCGAGCAGGTGGCTCAACTCAAGGCCAAGGCCGAGCAGGCCGCGACCGACGGCACGGCGGCCTCGCTGCTGGCGCAGCTGACCGGCGGCGGAGGCGGCTTGGGCAAGGCAAACCGTCAGCAGCGGGCGCAGGCGGAAGAGGAGTTCCAGGGCCTTGCGTCGGCGATCTTCGCCGATCCTTACGGCTGGATCGAGCGCAACGCCAACCGCCTCTCGACGATGAAGGTCACAGACGACTTGGCGACCGTCCTGGTGGACGACAAGCCCGTGCTTCAACCGATCGGGATCCCCCTTCGCCTGGAGGGCGACAACTGGTACGTGTCGCTGCCGACGAACCTGGCAGCGCAGTACATGCCGCGCACCAGGGGCCAGTGGTCCATCGTGGGTTCGATGATCAAGGTGCTGGACAACACCGCGCTGGAACTGGCCGACGATGTGCGCGCCGGGAGGATCCGCGACCTGGAGACGGTGGGCCGTCGGGCCCAGGACAAGGCGATGATCCCGGCGATGATGGCCTTCGCGGCGTACGCGTCGGAAATGGACGTGCGCCGGCGCGTGGACTCGGCGATGCACGAGTACCGGGCGCGGGCCAAGGACTGGGTCAAGAGCCGTCCAGCCGTGGACGGTAGCGCCGGCGTGTCGCCGGCCCTCATCAAGGCGATGGAGCAGATCGCCGTGCTGGAACTGGACAAGGCCGTCCGCAAGCACAAGCGGCCGGCGCTCGAAGGGTCCAAGGACGTGGAGTTCGAGGCGATCGTGTCGGCATGGCTGACGGCGCATGAACTGGAGGTGCGGCTGGACGGCCCGCTCAGCGGCGAGTCGGTCGAGGCCGCGGTCGCGGCGTGGGAAGCCAAGGCGGGCAAGGAGTTGGCGAAGAGGTAGCCTCGAAATCTTCCTCATCCCCTCACGCCGGCAGCCCGTTCTTGAGCACGTCTTCGACCGCATCGCAGAACCGGTCCAGGTCCTTGCGCGACGTGTAGACGCTCGGCGTCACCCGCAGCCCGCTGAACTCGTCGTGAACGATCGCCGTAGTCAGGATCCGGTGCTTGTCCCAAAGGTGCGAGTTCAGTTTCGCCGTGTCCACCCCCTCCACCTGAACCGTCGCGATACCGCACGAGAACCCCGGCTTGAGGCTCGTGTGCAGCCGGACACGCCCGGTCTTGAGCAGGCGAGTCGCCCAATAGTCGCGCAGGTACCGCAGCCGCGCCTCCTTCCTCGGACCCCCGATCCCCTGGTGGAACGTCAGCGCCTCCCCGATCGCCAGGAAGTTCGCCGCCGGGTGCGTCCCGATCTCCTCGAACTTGCGGATGTTGTCGGACTGCTCTTCCGCCGCGGCCATCATGGGCCACAGCCCCTTGACCTTGTCGCGCCGCACGTACAGCAGGCCGGTGCCGTGCGGGGCGAACAACCACTTGTGCAGGCTCACGCCGTAGTAGTCGCAGTCCAGGTCGGACAGTTTGAAATCGAAATGGGCCAGGGCGTGGGCCCCGTCCACGATGACCGGGATCCCGCGCCCGCCGCCCTTGGAGCGCGCCATGCCGACGATGCGCTTCACCGGCAGGATCTGGCCGGTGATGTTGACGATGTGGCTCATCAGGATCAGGCGCGTGTTCGCCGAGATGTTCTGCTCGTAGAGCGAGACGACCTGGTCGGCGTCCTCGCAGGGGATCGGCAGCTTGAACTGGCGGAGCACGATCCCCTCGCGCCGCTGGCGCTGCTTGAACGTGGTGATCATCCGCGGGTAGTCCTGCGTCGTGCACAGCACCTCGTCGCCGGGCCTGAGGTCGATCCCCAACTGGCAGATCTGCAGGCTCTCCGAGGAGTTCCGCGTGATGGCGATCTCCTCAGCATCGACGCCCCACTCGCGGGCCAGCCGCTCGCGCACGCCCTCCTTCTGCGGCTCGAGCACCGTCCAGAGCGAGTAGGGCGGCGGCGCGGTATTGGAAAAATCCAGGTGCCGCTTCATCGCCTCCTGCACGATCGCGGGCGACGGGCTGACGCCCCCGTTGTTCAGGTTCAGCGTCGATTGGTCGATCGTGAACGCCTGCCCCACCTGGAACCAGAAATCCTCGTCCAGCGCGAGTTCCTGCGGGCTCCCCGCGCGATCGGGGATGAACGCCGCCGGCGGGCGCGCGCTCGCCCCACGCGAGGTGCGCAGCGTGCCCCCGGCCACAACGGCCGCGGCCGGAACGGACAGGGCGCCGATGAACTGGCGACGGGTGTGCAGGCTCGTCATGGCGGTATCTCCAGCCCCCCGGGTGGCGGGAGCGCCCATTGTACCGATCGGCGAGCAGCGGATGCCGGCTACGACTTCCCGTACACCGGCGCCAGCGTTCCGCGCGTCACCCGGTTCGCCGCGGACGCCAGGAACAGGATCGTCGCCGCCACCTCCTCCACCTTCGGCCACTTGCTGAAGTCCGCGTTCGGCATCGCCGCGCGGTTCGCCGGCGTATCCATGATCGACGGCGCCACCGCGTTCACCAGGATCCCCTCCGGCGCCAGTTCCTCCGCCAACGCCTGCGTTATCGCCGCCACCGCCGCTTTCGCCGCCGTGTACGCCACCATCCCCGCCCCGTGCCGCGCCTCCAGCGCCGGGCGCGCCGCCACGTTCACGATCCGCCCCCCCTCCCCCGCCCGCATCGACTTGACCGCCTCGCGGCAGCACAGGAAACACGTCAGCGCGTTCATCTGCATCTGCTTGACGAAGTCGTCTTTGGACGTCTTGCCGATCGGCGCCATCGCGAACCCGCCCGCCAGGTGGATGGAGGCCCACAGCGCCCGCCCCGTGTCCAGCGCCCCGTAGAACTGCGCGACGCTGTGCTCGTCCGTCAGGTTCACGCCGGTGCGGACGCGCACGGAGTTGTGCTTGGCGAACGGGAACCGCTTGAGTTCCGATTCGTCCAGGCACGAGACGTGGCAGACCGCGCCGTGATCTAGCAGCGCCCCCACGACCGCCGAGCCCAGCGCGCCCGTACCCCCGGTGACCACCACGTTCGAGCCGGAAAAGCCGAGGTCCATGGGCACTCTCCCGAGAAGCCTACCGCTCCCGCTCCATCCTTACCTCACCACCGACGATCGTCGCCACCGCTCGCCCCGTGACCTCCCACCCGTCAAACGGCGTGTTGCGGCTCAGGCTTGCCGATTCCTCCGCCCGGATCGTCCAGCGCGCCCCCGGGTCGATCACCGTCACGTCCCCCGGGCAGCCTACCTTCAGCGACCCCAGCCCCGGGCCGCCCGACGGCAGGTCCAGCCCGCACAGCCGCGCCGGCTCCACCGTCATCATCGCCACCAGCCGCCCCCAGTCGATCACCTTCGCGCCGATCAAGGCCTTGATGTACAGCGCCAGCGCCGCTTCCAGCCCCGTGATCCCGAATGCCGCGGCCTCGAACTCCACCGACTTCCGCTCCGCCGGGTGCGGCGCATGGTCCGTCGCCAGCACCGTGATCGTCCCATCCGCGATCCCCTCCAGCATCGCGTCGATGTCCGACCGCTCCCGCAGCGGCGGGTTCATCTTCGCATTCGTCCAATACCCCCCGTGCGCGTCTACCTCCTCGTGCGTCAGCAGCAGGTGGTGCGCCGACGCCTCCGCCGAAACCGGCTGACCCTCCGCCCGCGCCCGCCGAACGATCCCCACCGACCCCGCCGATGACAGGTGCTGCACGTGGTACCGGCACCCCACCCCCTGGTTCAGACGCACGTCGCGCTCGATCATCACCTCCTCCGCCACCCGCGGCCAACCGGTGAGCCCCAGGCGCGTGGCGACCGTCCCCGCGTGCATGCTCGCCCCGCGCGTCAGCGTCGCCTCCTGGCAGTGCTGCATCAGCGCCAGCCCCGTCGGCTTCACGTACGCCAGCGCCCGGGCCATCAGCCCCGCCGACGCCACCCCATCCCCATCGTCGCTGAACCCCACCGCCCCCGCCCGCGCCATCAGAGCCATCTCCGCCAGTTCCTCCCCGCGACGCCCCTTCGTGATCGCCCCCACCGGGAACACCCGGCACCGTCCCGTCTGCTGCGCCTGCCTGAGCACGAACTCCACCATCGCGTCGTCGTCGATCGGCGGCGTCGTGTTGGGCATGCAGCAGATCGTCGTGAACCCGCCCGCCACCGCCGCCGCCGTCCCCGACGCGATCGTCTCTGCCTCCTCCATCCCCGGCTCGCGCAGGTGCACGTGCGGGTCGATCAGCCCCGGCGTGACGATGCACCCGCCCGCGTCGATGACCCGCTCGGCCCGCGACCGCTCCAGCCCCGGCCCCACCGCCGCCACGATCCCGTCCGCGATGGCGACGTCGGCCGTCCTGTCCAGCCCGGAGGTCGGGTCGATGACGCGGCCCCCGGCAATCAGCAGGCTTGACATGCCCCAAGCGTACTGCGGACAGCCGACCGAGGACAGCGGCGCCGAACCAGCCGCTCTCTCTGTCCCCTGTCCCCTCCCGCGGCTATCCTTGCTCACACTTGCCGGGGTGTAGCGCAGCTTGGTAGCGCGTTTGACTGGGGGTCAAAAGGTCGTGGGTTCAAATCCCGCCACCCCGATTTCGTATGCCGGAAAACCCGCCGCTTTCTTGCATTGAACGATTCTGCCTGTGGTATGCCTACGAGCGGGCGTGCAACGCCAAGACGCTCGCCATGATCGAGTCCGTGCCCGTGCCGAACCGGTCCGCGCCGGCGTTCGACCGCGCCGTCGGACGCATGGCCCATCTCGTCGCCGCCCGGCACTTCTGGCTGTATCGGCTGCGAGAATGCCCGGACCGTCCGGAG
>JBGPGM010000030.1:0-10685 GCA_041483855.1 Phycisphaerae bacterium
AGATCCTCGTGGCCGGCGGCGGGCGGTGCAATGTCACGCACCACACCGTGGACGAGAACCAGTTCGCCGGTTCATCGCGGCACGCCATCAAGAAGGTGTTGCGCCGCTTCGACGTAGCACGCACCATCGAGTTCTTCCGCGAGCTGGGCGTCGAACTCAAGCGCGAAGAGACCGGCAAGCTCTTCCCGGTCACCGACGATGCCCGCACCGTGCTCGACGCGCTGCTGGCGGCCGTGCGCAACGCGGGCGCTTCGATCCGCCACCCGTGGCGCGTCGAATCCGTGGAGCGCGACGGGGACGGATTCGTCGTTCGACCCGCTGCACCTGGCGGAGCAGGGGTCCCGGCGCACATCAACGCGCGCCGCGTCATCCTCGCCGCCGGCGGCATGGCGCTGCCCAGGACCGGCTCCGACGGGCGCGGCTACACCATCGTGCGCTCGCTCGGGCACACCACCACGCCGCGCATCTTCCCCGGGCTGGTCCCGCTCACGCTCCCCGAGGGGCACTTCATCCGCGGCCTGTCCGGACTGACCCTGCCCGCCACGCTCACGCTCAAATCCGCTACCGGCAGGCACCTCGTCTCGTTCACCAACTCGACGCTGTGCACGCACTTCGGGCTTTCCGGCCCGAGCGTGCTGGACATCAGCCGCTACTACCTCGACGCCGGCGCGCAGGCCGCCGAGGGTGCCAGCGACGAGAGCGGCCCGGGCCCGCGGCCGGTGCTGGCGATCAACTTCCTGCCCGGCTGCTCGGCCGAGTCCCTTGACGCCCGCCTGCGCGACGCCCGCGCCGTCTCTCCGGGCCGCCTGCTCTCCGATCCGCCGCTCAACCTGCCCGAGCGCCTGGCCCGCGAACTGTGCCGCGTCGCCGGCGTGGACCCCTCCGCCCCCTGCCGCGCCCTGACCCGCGACCAACGGCGCGCCCTGCGCGCGGCGGTCACCGACCTGTCGCTGCCGGTCACCGGCGACCGCGGGTTCACGCACGCCGAGATCACCGCGGGCGGCGTGCCGCTGTCCGAGGTCCACCTGGAGACCATGGAGAGCCGCGTCTGCCGCGGCCTGTACCTGTGCGGCGAGATACTCGACGTCGACGGACGGATCGGCGGGTTCAACTTCCAGTGGGCGTGGGCGAGCGGGTATGTGGCCGGAACGGCTGCTGGCGCACCGACCTGCCGGTTGGATTCGCGCATGGTCACCGGCTGATACGGCCCCGCGCGCCCGTCCGACCACCGCCGTCTCGTAGACTCTCCCGCAATGCCCACGCTCCTCTGCGTGCCCATCCTGGTCCACGACCTGCCCGCGGCCTTGGCGGATGCGAAGCAGGCCCGGCACGCCGGCGCCGATCTCGTCGAGTTCCGCATCGACGAGTTCTTCACCGGCTCGGCCGGCGACGCGGGCGACGAGGAGCAGCGCGCGGTCCTGCGCCTCGTCGCCGAATCGCCCTTGCCGTGCATCATCACCTGCCGCGCGGGCGCGGAGGGCGGGCATTACGACGGCGACGAGACGGCCCGCGTGTCGCTGCTGGAACGCCTGGGGACCGCGCAGCGGGGCTCGGGCGACGGCGCCGAGCACCCGCCTCGGTACATCGACGTCGAGCTGGCCACGTACACGCGCTCGGCCAACCTCAAGCAGAAGATCAACCTCGCGGTCGATCACCCCGGGCAGGTGCGCGACGTGCGAACGTCCCTGATCCTCTCGGTGCACGACTTCACCCAGCGGCCGGCGGACCTGCTGCGCCGCATCGCCCGCATGCGGGCCGAGCCCGGCGCGGCGGTGCTCAAGATCGCGTACCGCGCCCGCTCGCTGCGCGACAACCTGGAACTCTTCGACATCCTGGCCGAGGCGGACCGGCCCACGATCGCGCTGGCGATGGGCGAGTTCGGGCTCATGTCGCGCGTGCTGGCGCCCAAGTTTGGTGGTTTCCTCACGTTCGCGTCGCTGAGCGGCTCGTCCGCCACCGCGCCCGGCCAGCCCACCATCGGCGACCTGTTGACGACGTACCGCTTCCGCTCCATCGCGGCCGGCACGTACGTGTACGGCGTGATCGGGTGGCCGGTGGCGCACTCGCTATCGCCGCTGATGCACAACGCGGGCTTCGAGGCCGTCGGGCACGACGGCGTGTACCTGCCGCTGCCCGTCCCGCCCGAGTACGAGCACTTCAAGGCCACGCTCGGGGCGCTGATCGACCACCCGCGCTTGACGTTCTGCGGCTGCTCGGTGACCATCCCGCACAAGGAGCACCTGGTCCGGTTCGCCCGCGAGCACGGCGACGCGTGGTCGATCGACGCCCTCTCCGACGCGTGCGACGCCGCCAACACGCTGACAATTCGGCGCGGCGGCGACGGGCGGTTCGTCAGCGCCGGTGTGTCCAACACCGACGGCCCCGCGGCGATCGACTGCCTGACCGGGCCGCTCGGCCCGCTCGCGGGCAAGCGCATCGCGATCATTGGCGCGGGGGGGGCTGGGCGCGCCATCGGCGCGGCCCTGGTACTGACCGGCGCCACCGTCATCGTCCACAACCGCACGCGGCCCCGCGCCGAGGCGCTCGTAAAGGACCTGCTCGCCAAGCTGCACGCCAGGCCCGACCAAGTCTTGGCCGCGGATCTGGCCGATCTGCCCGCCTCCGCGTGTCACGCCGTGATCAACTGCACGCCGGTCGGCATGGCCGGCGGTCCGGCGCCCAACGACTTGCCGATCGACCCCGAGCAACTCCGGAACAGCAACCCCGCCGCCGTCGTATTCGATACAGTTTATCGGCCGCGGCGCACGCCCCTGCTGGAGCGCGCCGCGGCCGCCGGGCTGCGGACGATCGACGGACTGAGTATGCTCGTCGCGCAGGGCGCGCGGCAGTTCGCGCAGTGGACCGGGCGGGAGGCCCCGCGCCGCCTCTTCGAGCGGATCGGGGGCGAGGCGATGCACGATCCGAGTTCCGCCTGAATCGCGGACGCAGGAGGACCGGTCGGAGCGGAGGCGCCACGAAGCGTCGAGGAACCCAGGAGGGCGCCATGACCCAGCCACTGCCCGCCGCCGGCCCGCGCACCGCGGTGCACCTGCCCAACCACTATGCCTGGTTCATCGCCGTCGGCACGCTGGACCTGATCCTCACGTACGTGGTCCTGCGCCTGGGCGGCATCGAGGTCAACGCCGTGGCCGCGCGGGCCATCGAGGTCGGCGGCCTGTGGGGCCTGATCGCGCTGAAGTTCGCGTCGGTCATCCTGGTGGTGCTGATCTGCGAGATGGTCGCCGAACGCCGCCCCGCGACGGCCCGAAGGCTGGCGGTCTTCGCCATCGCCGCGTCCGCCCTGCCGGTGCTCGTGGCCAGCGGACAACTGGCCTTCGTCGGCCTCGCCCACGCCCACCTGCCCGGCGGCGTGGTCCCGCACTGGTGATCGCTTTCTCGCCCCGCCGTGCCCGTGCTCACTCCGGGAAAGCCACCCCGCTCATCCGCAGCAGCGTCTTGAAGCCGTCCCCGAAGACGAAGTTGTGGGCCGGGAACTCCGGCCCGCCCGCCATGCCCATGTTGTTGTCCAGGTGGCTGAACATCATCTCCACCGACCCGATCGTCACATAGCCGGTTACCGGTCGGGCGTGGTCGAGCAACTCGATCGTCCCCCTGGTCGCCGCGCCTTGGTCGTCGATCCGCTCGATCTTCGCCGTGTAGCGGAGCGTCATCCCCGGCCCGGCGTCGTGCTCGATCTCGGCGCGCCCGATCTTGGCCAGGATCACCTTGTGCTTGAACCCCTCGGCGTGCCCCACCAGGATGCCCGCCGCTTGCGCCATCCCCTCCAGGATCAGGCTCGCTGGCATCACCGGCACGGCCGCCAGCCCGCGCGCCCGATCGGGCGCGAAGTGGTCGTGCAGGTGCTCCTCCGCCAGGCTGACGTTCTTGACGGCGACGAGCCGCTGACGCGGCACCAACTCCACGACGCGATCGATCCACATCCAGCGCAAGCCGCACCCTCACCGCCTCCCCACGACGCGCTCCCGTCCAGCCGCCGAGCCTACTTGGAGACTTTCTTCTCGATGAAACGTACGACCGTGTCCACGGTGAACACCTCTGCAACGCGCGACACCTGCGGGTCCTTCTCGAATGCAGTGAAATCGACGTGCGGCAAGCGGGCCTTCATCGCCGCGATCCCCTCCGCCGTCACCTTCCCGCTCTGCACGTAGCGGGGGTCCTGGGCGACGCCCTCGGGGAACAACTCGCCCTGGCCGATCTTGATCCCGAATGCCTGCTCCAGTTTGAACACGATGTCCAGGAAGTCGATCGACTCGGCGCCCAGGTCGCGCACCAGCGACGCCTGCGGCGTCACTTCCTCCTCGTCGGCGGCCAGCGCCTCGACCAGCACCCCGCGGACCTTGCCCAGAATCTCGTCGCGTGTCATCGTTGTTCCTTGTGTGCCGCTGGCCCCAAACGCCCGCGCCGCGCGCCCCATGGCGGCGGGCGATACTTCGATCCAAGGCGGACATCGTAGCCCGATCACCCAGGCGCGCCCAACCGCACCGGGCGCAGCAGCAATCGCCCCGACACCGCCACCCCCCCGTTCTGCCCTTGCTGCGCCGGCGTGCCCACGCCCCCTGCCCGCACCACCGTCCCTTCGCCCTTGACCTCGTAGGTCCCATCCCCGAGGTCCTTGTGCAGCGTGACCTCGACGCGCAGCGCCTCCCCGGGCCGCACGAACCGTCCGTACTTGACCGCCCGCACGCCGCCGAGCACCAGCCGCGGGTCATCCCCGCGCGCCGCCGCCCGCTCGCCGAGCAGCAGGCGCGCCGCCTGCACCAGCGCCTCGATCATGAGCACCCCCGGCAGAACCGGGAACTCCGGGAAGTGGTCCTGCAGGTACTCCTCCGCGGCGGTGACCTGCTTGATCGTGACGATCCGGTCCGCCGACCGCTCCAGCACCGCATCCACCAAGTCGAAGTGCATGGCCCCACGATACGCGCCTGGCTCTTAGCTGTCCCCGATGCCGTGCCCGTGTCCCCTACTCTTTCCTGTGCCCGCCGAGCCCGACGAAGCCATCTGCATCCGTCAATGGGACTGGTCCGAGACGAGCCAGACCGTCTCCCTCTTCGCTCGCAGCGCAGGCCTCGTACGGGCCCTGGCCAAGGGCGCCAAGCGGCCCAAGGCCCCGTTCTCCGGCGGCATCGAGCTTCTCACCCGCGCCGGCATCGGCGTCATCCTGCGGCCCAACTCCGACTTGGCCCTGCTCACCGAGTGGGACCTTCAGGAGACCTTCCCATCGCTGCGCCGCTCGCTGGGCGCCTACCACGCCGGGCTCTTCATGGCCGACCTCGTCCACCACGCCGTCACCGACCACGACCCCCACGTCAACCTCTACGACGCCCTGCTCGCCTCCCTGCGCGCCCTAGACGATGACGCCGTGATCCCGCTCACGCTGCTGCGCTTCCAATGGGCCACGCTCGTCGGGACCGGGTACAAGCCCGTCCTCGACGCGGATGCTCGTACCGGCACCCCCCTTGCGTTCACGGCGCGACCCGCGTCCTACCGCTTCGACCCCGACCTCGGCGGCCTGGTCAGCGACAGCGCGCCCGGAGACGCCCCCTCTCCCGCACCCGGTTCGCAGGCGCGTCCGCGCCACGGTGCGTGGCGCGTCCGGGCCGCGACGATCGACCTCATCCGCCGTGTGGCGAGCGAATCGGCGAACTCGGGGGGGCGCGCGCCGCCTGCAGCCCACCCCGTCGCGCACGACCCGCACTCGGTCGATCGCGCCAACCGCCTGCTCGCCGCCTACTTCCGGCACATCCTCGGGCGCGAGCCCCGGACCTTCCCGCTGGTCTTCGGCCGCCACTTGCCTCGCTAGCCCGCGGGGGCAGACTTCACTTGGCCGCCGGCAGCAGCCTCCCGACGGTGCGCGGCCTGAGCGGGAACTCACGGAGCAGCGCCCGCAGGTCGTCGACCGTCACCGCGTTGATCCGCGCCAGCTCCTCCTCGAGCGTCGCGTACCGGCCCAAGTACATCCACTGACGTCCCAGCCGCTGCATCCGGCCGCCCGGGCGCTCGCCCGCCAGCGTGACGCCCGTGGCCACCTTGGCGCGGATCCTTGCCAGGTCGTCCTCCGTCAGCGTCGCCGCCAGTTCGTCGGCCTGCCGCTCGACGATCTTCCACACCTCATCCAGCCTGTCCGGGTCGCACGAGACGTAGACCAGGAAGTCTCCCACGCCGTCGCGCGGGTCGTACGCTGCCTCCGCCTGTTCGGCCAGGCCCGTTTCGATCAGCGACCAGTGCATCCGGCTGTTGTCCGCCCCGCCGAGCACCTGCGCCAGCAGGCTCGCCGCGTACCGCCGGTCGTCGTCCATCGCCGGCGCCTCCGTGAGCATCAGGGCGTAGGCGCGATTGACCTTCTCATCGCGGGTCTCGAACGACGCGTCGTCGCGTCGGAACGTCCCGTGGTCGCGCACGGCGCCGGTGCGCTCCCACGTGCCGCACAGCGACTGAGCCTGCTCCGCCACGGCCGCAAAGTCCGCCCGACCCGCCACCGCGACCACCGTGTTGTCCGCCGAGTACCGGGCCCGGAAGTAATCGCGCATCTGCGCGGCCGTCAGCGCCGTGATCGTCCGGCTCGTGCCCAACACCCGGTGCGACAAGGGGTGCGCGCCGTAGTGCCGCTCCATCGCCTTCTCGTAGAGGACCCAGAAGGGGTTGTCCTCGTACATGGCGATCTCTTCCAGGATCACCCCTTTCTCGGTGGTGAAATCCTCCTCGCGCAGGGCCGGCCGGAGCATGTCCGCCAGGATCTCGTTGGCGACAGGCAGGAACTCGGGCAGCACCGTGGCGTGAAAGCAGGTCATCTCCTGGCTGGTATAGGCGTTGTTCTTGGCTCCGATCGCGTCGAAGTCGCGGTTGAGCCGCTCGGCGGTTCGCTTGGCCGTCCCCTTGAACATCATGTGCTCGAGGAAGTGGCTGACCCCCATGACGGCGGACCGCTCGTCGCGTGAACCGGTCCGCACGAAGTACCCGATCGCCGCCGAATGCGCCGCCGGGTCGGTCTCGGCGATGATGGTCAGGCCGTTACGTAGCGTTGCCTGTTGGAAGTTCACTGCCATCCGGCCAGTGTACGCGGCGGGCGATGCCACTTGTGGCGCCGCAAAACGCACGCTCCCTGTCCCCTAGCGCGTTCCCTTGGCCAAATCTATTGGCCAATACTGGCCATGCACCCGCTAGAACAGGGCTCTTGCTGGCCAAGGCCAGACCATCATCGCTGCTTTATTCGCTCTGTGTACGGTCCATACCCACCGCGCGGCCTCGTTGAGACCAGTATGGATACCCAGTTTAGGTTATTGCCACACTCTGGCATCGATTTCGCAGGGCCTCAGGCGATGGATCGCGGCGAGCGGCCCATCGGACTCGAGCGCCTGGCTCGTGTCCGTTCAGGATCCACCCGCCTCCTCTTCTCCGCCCCATTTGTGCGTCGGGGCGAACTCTTCTTGCAACGCCCGGCAGGCCCCAGCCGGGCGTTGCATTTTACAGACCGCCGATGACACCGCCACGCCGCGGCAGCCCGCACGCACGAGCTCGCCGACGTTGTCCGGGGTGATGCCGCCGATCGCCAGGTGCGGCGTGTCGCGCACGCCCTCGGTCCGGAGGTATTCGGCCAGGTACTGCGGACCTGCCAGCACCGGCTTGTCCTTGGTCCGAGTCACGAACATGGGCCCCAGGCCGCAGTAGTCCGCGCCATCGCGCACCGCCCGGCGCGCCTGCTCGAGGTTCGACGTCGACGCGCCGACCAGCAGCGACAGCCCCGCCAGCCGACGGACCTGCTCGACCGGCAGGTCCTCCTGCCCCACGTGGACGCCGTCCGCCCCCGACAGCATCGCGATGTCCGCCCGATCGTTGACCACGACCGCGGGCGCGCTGGCGGCGCGGCTCTCCGAGCCGTGTTCCCGGACGATCTGCACAAGCCGCCGGGCCCGGCGCAGCAACTCCGCGTCCGGCAGGCCCTTCTCCCTCAACTGCAGACAATCCGCGCCCCCCTCGATTGCCTGCCGGGCCACCTCTTCCCATGGGTGGTGGCTGCACAGGGCCTCGGTGATCAACACGCACAGCCGCCACTGCACGGCTCGCCCCGTCCCCATCGCCAGCACCAGCCGCTTTTCGGCCTCGTACGCCGCGTACCGCAGCGCCTCCACCCGGCGCGCCGCGCCGCCGCCTGCACCGTGCGCCTGGCCCGCCTTGGCGCACTCCTCGATCACCCGCAGCGCCTCGCCCAGCCGCTTGCCCGCGGCCGCGACGATCCCGCGCACCCCTGCCCGCCGGTACTCGGCTTGAGCACCGATCCCGGTCCCCACGTCGGCGGGCGTGTCCCGCCACGCCAGCAGCGCTGTCTCGTCGAATCCCGCGCCCCCCATTTCCGCCAGCGCCCCGCGGAGTTCGTGGCGCAGCGACTTGAGCCGCCCGCACAGGTCCGCATCGTCGAGCACGAACCTCGCGGCATCCTCCATCACCCGCAGCGCCTCCCGCGCCCGGTTGGCGTTGGCATCGATCATCCGCGCTCGGCCATCCATGGCTTGATCCTACCCGCCGCTCCCCCTCGGTCCGTCCGTCCCGTGGCCCCTCGGTCCCGGCTCCCTGTTACCATCCGCCCATGCCGACTGTCGCCGCACCCGAGCCCTGCGTTCTGGTCATCTTCGGCGCTTCGGGCGACCTGACCCACCGCAAGCTGATCCCGGCCCTCTACGACCAGGACCGGCTCGGGTCGCTCCCGGCCGGCCTGTGCGTCCTCGGGGTCTCGCGGACTCCCATGTCCGACGAGGCCTTCCGCGAGAAGATGCGGGCGTCGGTCGAGCAGTTCTCCGCGGCGTTCGACGGGACGCGTTGGCCCGCCTTTGCCCGCCGCCTGCACTACTACGCCGGCGACGCGGTCGATCCCGGGACGCTGCCCGCGCTCGCTGTGGCGATCGCCAACCTGGCCCGCCAGGCCGGCATCGTCAAGCCGTCGGGCAGCGCGAACATCCTGTTCTATCTCTCGGTGGCGCCGCAGTTGTACGAGCCGATCATCGCCAACATCGGTGCCTCGGGGCTGGTCGCCGAGGGCAAGCGCTGGTGCTCGATCAACCCCGCCGATTCCTCCTGGCAGCGGATCATCGTCGAGAAGCCTTTCGGCACCGACCTGCCGTCGACCGTCTCGCTCAACCGGGCGCTCGGGCGCGTCTTCGACGAGGAGGACATCTTCCGCATCGACCACTACCTGGGCAAGGAACTCGTCCAGAACCTCCTCGTCCTTCGCTTCGCCAACTCCATATTCGAGCCCGTCTGGAACCGCACTTACATCGACCACGTCCAGGTGACGGCCAACGAGACCGTCGGCGTCGGCTCCCGGGCGGGCAACTTTTATGATGCCGCGGGCGCTCTGCGCGACATGATCCAGTCCCACCTGCTGCAGATCCTGGCGTTGGTGGCCATCGAGCCGCCGTCCCTGTACGACGCCGATGCGATCATGCGCGAGAAGATCAAGCTCTTCCACGGCGCACGCCCGATCGCCGATGCGGACATTCCCAAGGCCGCGGTCTTCGGCCGCTACGGCCCGGGGCCCACCCCCGCCGACCTAGCCTACGTCAACGAGCCGGGCGTGGACCCCACTCGCAACACCGAGACGTGCGCGGCCATCCGCGTCGAGTTCGACAACTGGCGCTGGGCGGGCGTGCCGTTCTTCCTGCGCTCGGGCAAGAAGATGGCGACCAAACTCACCGAGGTCGTCGTCCAGTTCCGCAAGCCCCCGACCAACCCCTTCCGCGTCATCAATCCCGCCACGGCCGACCGGCCCGCCAACCGCCTGATCATCAACATCGCCCCGCGCGAGGGGATCAGCCTGCGCATCGAGGGCAAGGTTCCCGGCAGCGGCCTGACCATCGACTCGGCCAAGCTCGACCTCGACTACCTCCAGCGCTTCGGCGGCGAGACCATCGAGGCGTACGGCCCGCTCATCCTCGACGCGATGCGCGGCGACCGCACGCTCTTCAAGCACCGCGAGGAGGTCGAGGCGGGCTGGCGGATTTGCGATCCGTTCATCAAGAACGCGGCGCTGCGGGGCACGATCCAGACCTACGCGCCCGGTTCCTGGGGCCCGCCGGCCGCGGACGCCCTGATCGCGGCGGGCGCGCCCGGGCGAGTCTGGCACAATCCGAGAGCGGATGAGGTGCGGTAGCCGGAGCCCCCGGCGCGAGCCGCCAGGGCTACTTCGATTTCGTCGCCGACCTCTTCGCCACGCCGCCGCACACCGATTTCAACCACGACGGCGTCACCAGCGCGCAGGACTTCTACGGCTTCCTCGCGGCGTTCTTCGCGGGATGTTCCTAGTAGGCCCATGCGTCCCGGCGAGCACCCGCGCCCGCGGCGTTGGTGGGCCTGGCGGCGCTTGGGCTGAAACTGCCCCAAGAGGCCTTGGGAACACGCTGGAGCCCGCGGAGACTTTGCCAGATCCTCTCTTGACATGGCGGTCCGGGGTTGTCACGATGGGAATCATCGGGCAGACTCGTGGGAGGGGTGCTGGTCTGCGCGGGGGGCCGGTCGCGTTGGCGTCGAGGTTGCCCGTCGAGGAAGAGTTCCGCCCTTTCCACCCATCACGGAGGCAGGTCCATGCTGAATCTCAGGCTCGTGCGACGCTCCGCCGCTGCGGCACGCGTCGCCGGTATCGTTCTGACCACGGGGCTGGCGGCGGCGTTGCTGCC
>JBGPGM010000031.1:0-10593 GCA_041483855.1 Phycisphaerae bacterium
ACGTGTGCAACGGGAAGAGAGGAACCTTGACGGCGAACCCGATCATCAGCGCCCAGAAGACCCAGGCCTGGGTGCCGGGGCTCATCTGCCGCGCCGCGTCCCGCAGTTGGGCGAACTCGAACGTCCACACATGCCGTCCGGAGTGCGTGCTCTGGAACCACGCGATGTACACCAGGCCGGCCAGCGCAATGATCGAACCCGTGAACGTGAAGAGGAAGAACTTGGTCGCCGCGGCACGCCGGTTGGTGGACCCGTAGAGGTTGATGAGGATGTACAGCGGAACGAGCGTGAACTCGAAGAAGATGTAGAAGAGGATGATGTCGCGGGCGCAGAAGACGCCGGTCATCGCGGCCTGGAGGATCAGCAGCCAGGCGTAGTAGGTCTTGATCCGCTCCGTGATGGCCGTATAGGAGGCCAGCACGCAGATCGGGCCCAGCAAGATGGTCAGGCCGATGAGCAGGATCGAGATCGTGTCTGCCCCGAGGGAGCACTCCAGCCCCAGCGGCTTGAACCAGGCATGGACCTCGCGGAAATCGTCGCGTGCGCCGTCACGCCACACAAACTCTGTGAGCATCCAGCCGAACGGCATGATGGGCAGAAGCGTCCCGATCAGCGCCACCGTGCGGGCTCGCTGGGCGGGCAACCCGACGACGATCGCGGCCGCGATCAGGGGGATCAAGATGAGCAGGCTGAGTGTCACGGGCTCACCCCCCCGATCGGTGCGCCCGTCCTGCTCGTGTCGTGGGCCCCTCCACCGCGCTCATGGCTCGGGCCGCCGCTTTCCATCCCGACGAAGACCACAATCGCGATGAGGATGACCAACCCGCCGAGCATGCGCAGGGCATAGTAGTGAATGACACCGGTCTGGCTGGTGCGGGCGGCCCGCCCCAGGCCGCGCGGCGCCCAGCCGAAGGCGTCGACGAGACCATCAACCAGGAACTTGTCGATGAGGTGGCAGAGGTGGGCGATGACCCACAGGGGGCTTACGAGCAGGAAGTTGTAGAACTCGTCCACGTACCACTTGTGCTGGGCCCAGCGGGGGATGGGCCCTAGCGCGGGCAGCAGGTTGTCGGCGCGGGCCCGGGCTGCGCCGGTGCGCCCGGCCAGGTGCAGGTAGTAGGCGATGGCGATGCCGGCCAACCCGACGACGCCGGAGACCCAGTACATCACCTGGTGGGGATCGAAGCCAAAGAACGTAGCGTGCTCTTGGTGCCCGACCTCCACGCCTGCCGTGGAGTCGTGCACCATGCCCCCGACCCACCCGTGTTCGCCGTCGACAAAGAACAGCCCGATGGCACCGAAGGAGCACAGCGAGAGCACGATCAGGACCAGGTTGATGGCCCAGCCCGGCGCGTGCGGGTGGAACTCGTGCGCCGGCGCGGGGCTCTGACCCGCCGAATGAACATCGGCGCCGTGCCCGGCGTGCCCGTCCCTATGATCCGAGTGTTCCCCGTGCTGAATCTCCTCCCCGGGTTCGTACTCCACCGGACCCGCGAAAACGCGGAAGTACACGCGGAAGGTGTAGTAAGCGGTCAGGCCCGCGGTGACCAGCAGGATCCACCCTACGACGGCCAGGTGCGCGTTGGCGAACGCGTCGGCGATGATGATGTCCTTCGACCAGAAGCCCGACGTGATCAGCGGCACGCCCGCCAGGTTGATGCAGCCGACCAGCATGGTGAGCGACACGATCCGCCAGCCGGGCATCCTGCCCACCCCGGAGAGCTTCCGCAGGTCCAGTTGCCCCGCGAACCCGTGCATCACCGCCCCGCACGCCAGGAAGAGCAGCGCCTTGAAGAAAGCGTGCGTGAAAACGTGCGACGCGGCCCCTACGCTGCCCAGCACCCCCAGCCCCGCGAACATGTACCCCAGTTGCGACACCGTCGAGTACGCCATGATTCGTTTGATGTCGAACTGGGCCATGCCGATGGTCGCCGACCACAGGGCGGTGATCGCCCCGCTCCACGCGACGATCGGCAGGGCGTACTCGGATGACAGGTAGAACGGGAAGAACCGGGCCACGAGGTACACGCCGGCGGTCACCATCGTCGCGGCGTGGATCAGGGCCGACACCGGCGTGGGGCCTTCCATGGCGTCGGGCAGCCACACGTAAAGGAACAACTGCGCCGACTTGCCAAAGGCCCCGATCGTGAAGAGGATCGGGATCAACTGGATGAAGAACGGGATCTGGTCGAAGCGACCCTCGCGGGCCAGGGCCAGTGATGGCTCGATCGCCGGAAAGAGGCGGGCGTACTCGACCGTGCCGAACTGGACGAACGTGAGCCACACGCCCAACGCCAGGCCTAGGTCGCCGATGCGATTGACGATGAACGCCTTCTTGGCGGCCGCGACGGCCGAGGGCTTCTTGTAGAAGTACCCGATGAGCAGGTACGAGCAGAGGCCGACACCCTCCCAGCCCAGGTACAGCAGCAGAAGGTTGTCGCCCATGACCAGGCAGGCCATGGAGAAGACGAAGAGGTTGAAGGCAGCAAAGAAGCGGCAGTAGCCGGGCCCGACATCGCCGGCCATGTACTCGCTGGCGTAGAGCGCGATGAGCGCGCCCAGGCCCGTCACGAACAGCATCCACAGGCACGTGAGCGAGTCGACGTAGAAGGAGAAGTTGCCGATCAGCGACTGCTCGGGCCGGGCCCCCCACTGGAAGTTGATCCACTCGAAGGCGTGAATGACGACGGGGTGCCCCTGGCCGGCGGTCTGGACGAACATCCGGAGCGTCAGCACGAACGACCCGCCCAGGCACAGCACGCTCAGCCACGCGGGCAGTTTGGACTTGACGCGGAAGACGGCGCACGCCGCGCTGAGAACGACGCCCAGCAGCGGCAGGATCGGGATGAGCGCGGCCAGGGGCGACACGCCGGCTCCCTCGCCCGACACCGGCGCCGCCGCGAGCATCCCCAGTTGTGCGATCGTCTCAGTCAAGCCGCCGTCCCGATCTCTTGATCCCTTCCCCCTACCCCTTCAACTCCGCCCACGTCGTCGCGTCCAAAGTTTCTTTGCGCCGGAAGAGGAGCACGACCAGCGCCAAAGCCAGCGCGGCCTCCGCGGCCGCGATCGTCAGCACGAAGATCACGAACGCCTCCCCCGTGTGGTTGAGGTGGAAGCGGCCGAAGGCGATCAGCGCAATCCCCGCCGCCTGGAACATCAGCTCGGTGCACAGGAACATGATGATCAGGTTGCGCCGCGTAACGAACCCGATCAGGCCGATGCAGAACAGCAACCCCGACGTGACCAGGTAGTGCAGCAGCGTGGCCTGGTGCATCGGCCCGGGGAAGTTGCCCTGGGCGAGCGCGCCCGCGAGGCCGAGCAGGTCGGGGACGCTGTTCACGCGCCACCCCCAGCCGCCCCGGGTTGCGGCTGATCGGTCAGGTGGCGGTGCGCGGCGGCAAGCTTGGCCTGCTCGTCGAGTTCCACTTTCTTGCGGGCCAGGACGACGGCGCCGAGCATCGCCATGAGCAGCACCACGCCGGCGATCTCGATCGAACCGGGATGCTCGGCCAGCAGAGAGAACCCGAGCGCCTCGACGTTCATCACCTTGAGCGAGTCGGGCCACTTGTCGCGATGGATCTGGCGCACCCCCTGGCCATAAACGACGGTGATCGTCCCGGCCGCCAGGTCGATCAGCGGGCGGCCGGACGCGTCCCGGGCGACGGCCTCGTCGGCCTCGATCACCTTGGCAGCGCGAAGGGCGGACTCGATCTTCTGAGGCATGAGCGGCAGCAGCGCCGCATCGGGATCGGGGCCGGTACGGTCGGGGGCCAGCGGGCCCACGCCGCGAACGAACATCGTCGAGAGGACGGCGACAAGAACGAACCCCAGGGCCGCGGCGAAGGCGGGCTCGCGGGAGTAGCGGTCGTAATCAGCCAAGGCCTCGGTCTGCTCGCCGGTGGGCGGCTCGGTGGCGAGCATGATGACAAAGAGGTACGTGATCAGGATCGCGCCGGCGTACACGATCACCAGGGCAAACGCCATGAACTCCGCCGAAAGGAGCACGTACAGGCCGCACGACGACAGGATGGTCAGGACGAAGTAGAGTGCGGCATAGACGGGCCTGGGATGGCTGATGACCCGCAGGGCGGCGCCCAGGGCGACGGCGGAGAAGATGTAGAAGTTGGGGTTGGGGAGGCTTCCCCCGGGGCTGCTGACCGAGAGCAGAAGAAAGAGGCCTCCCAGGGCCGCGCCCGCGATGATGAACCCGATGACCTGCGGGCTGATGCCACGCCGGGGCAGGGCAAGCGCCACACCGAGAGCCCCCAGGGTGCAGGCGCTGTAGAGCAGGATCGGGCTGACGAAGAGGTCCAAAGCGGGTCGCTCCACGAGCGGGGACCGGGGATTCGCGCGAGGGCTCGGGCGGGGCGCGAAGGATGCGCCCGCGCCGGGAGCGGAGGATAGAGGCTCGGTGCGCAGGCTTCAACACACCTGCCGTGGTGGGCAGCCCGGCGACGAACGGCCGAAAGCCGCCCGGCGCGCCGTCGGCGATAGGATGCAGGCAATGCACGTTGGTCCAACAGTCGCGGCCGGCGGGGAAACATCGGTCGCCAATGGGTTATGGCGCGCGATGCCCAACTGGCTGACGCTGTCCCGCGTCCTCCTGGCGATGGTCTTCTTCGCCGTGCTCACCGCGTGGCGCTACCCAGGATCGCTGGCGGCGGGGGGCAGGACGGATGGGTGGCTGCTCTTCGCCGCGGGGCTGTTCATCGTGGCAGGGGTAACGGACGTCCTGGACGGATACCTGGCGCGCCGCTGGGGTGCGGTGAGCGCGTTCGGGCGGATCATGGACCCCTTCGCGGACAAACTGTTAGTCGTGGGGGCGTTCGCGTACCTGGCAGGGTCGGGGTTCTGGCTGTCAACCAGCACAAACGGGGGTGTGGTGCGTGGCGGGATCGGCCTGCACCGGGCCGCCTGGGATGGCGTGCAGGTCAGCGGCGTGCAGGCCTGGATGGTCGCGGTGATCCTGGGGCGGGAACTGCTGGTGACCTCGATCCGGGGGGTCCTCGAGGGCGAGGGCGTCTCCTTCCCGTCCGGCTTGTCGGGCAAACTCAAGATGTTCTTCCAATCAGTGACGATCCCCACGGTGCTGATCGTGACGGCGATCACGCCGGTGCTGCCCGACGCCGACGGTGGGCGGCCGTGGGGCCGGTGGCTGATCGATATCTGTGTGTGGGTGACAATCGTGGTCACGGTCTGGTCCGGCGGGCCGTACGTCGTACGGGGGCTGGCTGTACTGGGGCAGTGGCGTCGGAGCCGCAGGGGCGGGGGGGACGAGCGATGATCTCCAGCGCGCTGGGGCGACGGGGCCTGATGCTCACCAGCGTCGGCGGGCTGGGCCTTATGCGACCCGCGTCGGGAACGTGGGGCTCGCTGCCTCCAGCGGTCCTGGCGTGGGTGATGCTGCAACTGGGGCTGGGGCCGCGGTACCTGGCGGGGGCGGAGGGCGCGCAGTGGGGCGCCGCCGCATGGATCGGGTATCACCTGGTCTTGACGGCGGTGCTGGTGTTCTTCTCGGTGGTGTGCGCGGCGTACGGAGACGCGGCGGAAGCGAAATGGGGCAAGAAGGACCCGGGGCAAGTGGTGGCGGACGAGACGGCGGGGATGTGCCTGCCGCTGATGCTGCTGCCGGCGTCGTCGGTGGCGACGCCGGGGTCGGCGGCGCTGACGCTGGGGCTGGCGCTCGTGGCGTTCCGCGTGTTCGACGTGATCAAGCTGCCGCCGGCCCACGGCATCCAGCGCGTGCCCGGCGGCTGGGGGATCCTGCTGGACGACCTGGTCGCAGGGGTGCAGGCGATGGTGGTCGTGCAGGTCGTGACGCGGGCCATTCTCTGACGCAGCCGCGCAGGCCCGGTGTCACTTCTTGGGCGCGGGCGCTTCCGGCGGCGCGACCCAGACGTTGTTGGCCGGGTTTGTATCGGGCAGGAGTTCCTTCGGGTCGATCTCGACCTTGGCCACGCGCCGGCCGCCTGTATCCAGCGACGATGTCCAGCGGTTGGTCGAGAACCACACCTCGACCGGAAGGCGGTGATCCTCCGTCGAGCCGTCCTCGAAGGTCACGCGGTAGTCCAGCGGCATGACCATCTGGCCGCGGTTGCTGAACGTGACGCGTACCTGCGTACCCGTCTTGTTGGGCTCGACCTTGTCGATGGCCTGGTCGAGCGTACCGGTCTCCATCATCCACTCGCGCCAGAACCACGCCAGGTCCTCGCCGGCACTGTTCTCCATGCAGCGGTAGAAATCCCAGGGGCGCGGCGACTTGAAGGCCCACGCCCTGATGTACTCACGGAAGGCCGCGTCGAATCGCTCCGGCCCGAGCACCTGCTCCCGCAGCGTGTAGAGCGCCACGGCGGTCTTGGCGTACTCCAGCGAGCCGAGCACCCCCGGCCGGAGTTGGTCCGCGGGAGTGTCCATGGGCTGCTGGTCGCGGCTGGACATGAAGCCCGCGAAAGAGCGCGGTTCGCCGCGCCCCACGGGCTCGCCGGGGTAGCGGGCCTGCTGCGAGTAGATGTTGATGAACGTGTTGAAGCCCTCGTCCATCCACGCGTGCCGGCGTTCGTCGGTGTTGACCGTCATGGGGAACCAGTTGTGCCCGATCTCGTGCGTCGTCACGCCGTACAGCCCGTGCTCGTCGTCGCGGTCCGAGCAGAAGATGAGCATCGGGTACTCCATCCCTCCGACGCTGCCGTTGACGTTGGTGGCCGCGGGGTAGGGATAGTCGAACCACTTCTGGCTGTAGTGCTCGATCGAGAAGCGGAGCATGTCCGTCGCCTGGGACCATAACGGCAGCGCCTCGTCGGGGTAGACGGACTGCACGAGCGTGCCCTCGATCCCCGCGCCATCCCAGATGAACGCGGGCGACGAGGCCCAGGCGAACGTCCGCACCCTCTCGGCCTGGAAGTGCCACGTGAGCGGGTCATCGCCGGGCGGGCGCGAGGCGGGGTCGGTGACCTCCTCGGGGGTGCGGATCATCACCGTCTCGGTGCTCTCCCTGGCCTGGCGCAGGCGCTCGATCTGCGTGGAGGTGAGGACCTCTTCGCGGTTCACCAGCACGCCCGTGGCGGCGACGATGTGCGAGTGCGGCACCGTGAGCTCAACATCGAATGACCCGAAGTTGGTGTAGAACTCGCCGGCGCCAAGGTAGGGCAGCGTGTTCCACCCGTGGACATCGTCGTACACGGCCACGGCCGGGAACCACTGGGCGATCTCGAAGATGGGGCCCTGGGAGACCTCGTCGATCCCCATGCGGTCCACTCCGTACTTCGGTATCTGGAAGGACCAGCCGATCTCGAAGACGAACTGATTCCCCAGGCCATTACCCTTGATCGGCGGGTCCCCCAGCCGCAAGGCGGCGATGACCTTGGGACGCGGCGGCACCGGTTGGGGCAGATCGACGCGGGCCAGGGTGTCGTAGACGTGATAGGGCAGGTCTTCAGCGGTATCCGAGTCGCTGCTGAGGACGGTGCGGATGTACTCGATCTCGACGCCCCCCTCGAACCCGCGCCGGTTGCTGAATCGCGTCTCCGGCGCGGTGGTCAGCGTGCCCGTGCTGTCGGCCCTGAAGAGGTTCTGCTCCAGGTGGACCCAGAGGAAGGGCAGGGGATTGGGCGAGTTGTTGGTGTAGGTGACGACGGCGGCGCCGTGGATGACGCGGTCCTCGGCGTTCAGTTCCGCCTTGATGACGTAATCGACCTGCTGCTGCCAGTAGTCTGGCCCCGGGCGTCCGTCGGCAGTGCGGACGCCGTTGGGTGCGGGCAGGTTCAAGGGGCTGAAAATGGTTTCCTCACCGCGCGCCCCGGGCTGGCGGAAGGCCGGAGCAGTCAGGGCGTCCGCGACGGCCTCGGCCGCCGGCGGCTTGGGAGTGGCGCAGCCGAGAAGGGCCAACGAGCCGAGGGAGGCTCCGAACAAGGCCAAGCGGGGCGACGGCATCGGCGGGGCTCCTGGAGAAATGACGCTCGAACACAGGACCCACCACGGCAACACCGGATCACCGAGAAGACCGCCCTTTCGGCTTCCGCCGCTTTCCGTCGCGTACCCTCGCCCCCGTGGTGAGTCCTCGGCGGGGCATGGGATCGTGGACGAGTGCAGGATAGCGGACCGGCGAGCCCTTGCGGCGCATCACACCTTCCGGTCCAGCAGCCGGTACTGGATCGCCTCGCCGACGTGCGTCGAGTTGAGCGTGTCGGCGCCGTCGAGGTCGGCGATGGTGCGGGCCACGCGCCGAATCTTGTCGTACGCCCGCGCGGACAGGCCCAGTTCCGTCATCGCCTGGCCGAGCATGGTGCGGGCCGCGTCGTCCATCGGGGCCAGAGCGTCCAGTTGCCGCCCAGTCAGGCGCGCGTTGGGCGTCGTGGGGCCCTGCCCCTTTCGCTCCACCTGCCGGCGCCGCGCGCCCAGGACCTGCTGACGCATCTGGGCACTGGACGTGCCGCGCGGCGCGCTGGACAGTTGCTTCCACGGCACCGCCGGAGCCTCGACGTGGAGGTCGATCCGGTCGATCAGTGGACCGCTCAGGCGCGACAGGTACCGGTCCATCGCCCGCTTGCCCACCTCGTCCGTCGGCACATCCCCCTTGGGCGTCGGGTTCATCGCGGCCACGAGCATGAACGACGCGGGAAACCGCACCGCCGAGTGCGAACGCGCGATGGTGACGACGTGATCCTCCAGCGGCTGGCGGAGCGTCTCGAGCACGTCGCGCGGGAACTCGGGCAGTTCATCGAGGAAAAGCACCCCGTGGTGCGCCAGCGAGATCTCCCCCGGTTTGGGCACCGCACCGCCGCCAACCACGGCGGGCGACGACGCCGTATGGTGCGGCGTGCGCACCGGGCGGATCGTGATCAACCCCTGGCCCGGCGGCAGTTGCCCCGCCGCCGAGTAGATCCGGGTGATCTCGATCGCCTCCGCGGCCGTCAGCGGCGGCAGCACCCCGGGCAGCGCCCGGGCCATCATCGTCTTGCCAGTGCCCGCCGGACCGAGCATCAGAAGGTTGTGCGATCCCGCCGCGGCCACAATGATCGCGCGCTTGACCGCCTCCTGCCCGCGCACATCGGCGAAATCGACGGGGGCCGCCGCGGTCTGGAGCAGCGTGCCGACGTCGATGGGCGGATGGGGCTGGGCGTCGATCTGGCCGGTGAGCAGGCCGACGACCTCGGTGAGCGTCCGCACGCCGAGGGCATCCACGCCGGGGACGATCGACGCCTCCGCGGCGTTCTCGCTCGGGACGATGATGCCGCGGGCCTTGCGGGACTTGGCCAGCGACGCCAGCGCAATCGCCCCGCGGATGGGACGCAGCCGCCCGTCGAGGGCCAGTTCGCCGGCGAAGAGGAACGAGCGAGGGTCGAGGCCGTCGGCGCTCCCGGTCGCGCCGGCCGGCCTGGGCGCGCCGGGCCTCGGGGCGGTCTCAACCTGGAACGAGATCGCCGGCTGGCGTGCACCATTCGGCTGGCCGCCGGGCGCGGCCCTGCCCCCGGCTGTCCCCCCACTCTTGCTCCCTCCCGCGGGCCGGATGACACCCTGCGCGATGAGCAGGCCGACAGCGATGGGCAGGTCGTAGAGAGGCCCCTCCTTCTTCACGTCGGCGGGTGCAAGGTTGATGAGGATGCGCCCCAGCGGGAACGCGTACCCGCAGTTGGTCAGCGCCGACCGGACGCGCTCGATCGACTCCTTGACGGCCGCGTCGGGAAGCCCGACGACCGTCGCCTTCGTCCCTCCGTCGCTGGTGCTCGCCGCTGCGCCGCGGTCATGGTCAACCTCGACCTCACAGGGGAGGGCGTCGATGCCTTGCAACAGGTAGGATTGGACGCGGGCGAGCATGGGAAGAAAGTATACCGAACGGGGTGCGAAACACCTATGGCTCTTTCGCAAGAGGCTCATCCCGAGGTTGAGGCCGCTTGCCGACTCGCCGCGGCTGCACAGGCGGCTGCATTGGATTCGGGCCGGCGCGCGGCTCTGCTCGAAGCCATCGCGGGCGCGCTGGACGCGCACCGACAGCAGATCCTCGACCTTTGCGCCCAGGAAACAGCGCTCACGGTTGATGAACTGGCGCCCGAGTTCGCTCGCACCACGGGCACACTGCGGATGTTTGCGGGCGTCGTTCGTGAAGGATCCTGGCGCCGCGCGGCGATCGACACGCCCAGCCCGGCCGCCATCGGGCCGAACCATGATGTGCGCCGCCTGCTCGTCCCTCTCGGCCCCGTCGCCGTGTTTGGATCGAGCAACTTCCCGTTGGCCTACGGCGTGTGCGGCGGGGATACGGCCAGCGCCTTGGCCGCGGGGTGTCCGGTCGTTGTCAAGGAGCATCCGGCCCACCCGCTCACGGGACGGCTGATCGCGGGGATCGCCGGCCGGGCGATCGTGGCGGCAGGTTGCGATGCGGGCTGGCTCGAATGCGTGCACAACGAGGACCACAAGGACCTTGGGGTCGCGCGTGCGCTGGTGTCGCACCACCAGATCGCCGCGGTGGGTTTCACGGGATCGCTGGGGGGAGGACTGGCGATCGAAAGGATTGCACGCGAGCGGCAAGACCCTATCCCGGTCTTCGCCGAGATGGGGAGCATGAACGCGATTGTTGTTCTCCGCCACGCGCTGCGGGCC
>JBGPGM010000032.1:0-10535 GCA_041483855.1 Phycisphaerae bacterium
CCGCCCGCGAGCGGCTCGCCAGCACCGCCTGCCACCCCACGCAGCAGACGACGCCGTAGAGCACGCATATCACCAGGGCGCCGCCGGCGGCGAGCTTGAACGGGCCGCTCACCCAGATCCTCGCCGCGCCGGCCCCCACCACCGCCAGCGCGACCGCGACCGTCCATGACACGCCGAACATGCCGAAGTAAGACATCCGCGGCTCGGCGATCTGGTTCCTGACCAGCATCATCGGCACCCACGCACAGACCGCGAGCGCCAGCCCAAACAGCAGCGCCCACGGCGCCGACCAAGCTGGATCTGCGCCGACTTCGGTCTGCTCGTCCTGCGCCGCCGGGGCGCGGGCCGGCCTGGTCCAGGGGCTGCTCATCCACCACCCGAACCACGCCCAGAGGGCCGCTCCCAGCACGACCGCCGTCGCCAGGCCGCGGGCGCTGCCGAGCGTGCTCACGCCCTCCGAGAAGGCGCCGTGGAGGGTGTGCATGAGGCGCGTGCCGAACACGCCGAAGATGACGTCGTGGACCACCGAATGCGCACGATCGGCGGCTTCGCCGACCGAGCGAACGAGAGAGCCGGATGCGCCCCGATACGAGCTTGGCGCCGTTCCCGTGAGAAGGAGTACATAGACCACCTGCGTCAGTCCGAGTGCAAATCCGCCGCCTCCCGCTCTCAGGATCCGCTTCCTCCAGGGCTCGGTGCGCGGACAGACCGCCAGGTAGAGCAGCGGGAGCGCCATGATTCCCGCGCCCGGTTGCTCATAGAAGCATGGGATCGCGAATGCGACCGCGATCATCAGCGGCCAGGTCCACCATGCGCGCCGGCCCCGCGCCCAGTCGATCCACAGCGATACGAGCCACACGAAGACGCCGGCGGCCATGGCGATGCTGATCGACGTTGCCCACAGGGTCACCTCGTAGTGCATCGGGAACGTCAGGAACAGCAGCGCTCCGGCAGCGCTCGCGTGCGGACCAAGCCCTTGGCGCCGCATCACCCGCCACAGCCCCAGCGCCACCGCCCCATGCGTCAACGCACTCAGGACGTGGTACATCCACCAATGGTGCCACACGATCGTCGGGACCCATCGCACGACAACGAACCCCAGAGGACGGAAGAAGAACGGGTAGAGATCGAACGTGCCCTGAGACCAATCGATCTTGCCGGTGACCGGATCACGCATCCCGTAGGAATAATCGTCCTGGTACATCCCTCGGCTCGGGAGGTACAGCGTGCACACCAGGAACAATGTCACGGGGAAGAGCACGCCCGGCCAGGCGCGGCCGCGTGGTGCTGTCGCATGAGATTCCTGACCCGGAGTTGCAGAACGTTGAGCGGCGAGAACATCGCCGCCTGCGTCGGACTCAGCAACACCAGAACCGGATCCACCGGTCGTCATCCCGTGCACCTGCGAAGATGCGCCCGGTGCTCCCGGGGATGCAGGAGGGGCGTCGGGGGCCGGCGTGCCGGAAGGGATACTCGGAGTTGCAATAGCGCTTCCCGTCGCCGGTTGGCTCATTCTGGGTCCTGGCGTGAGCGCCGATTCTAGTACTGCCGCCGTATCAGATTCCCAACGGTTCGGGCCCGCCATCGTCCTTGGCGCTCCCCCGCCCGGATCGAGTCTGCGGTTCGCTTCATCCCCCCCTCGCCCACCGGATCAGCACGTCCGCCACTTCCGGCCTGGTGAACTCGATCGGCGGGCGCTGGCCGGCGCCGAGCATCTGGCGCACCTGCGTCCCGCTGAGCGTGACCTGGTCACCCTCGACGCGCGGGAACGTCTTGGCCGTGACCATCCCCTGGGCCAGGCGGCTCCAGGCCGCGTGCTCGAACTTCAGCGGCTCGATCGCCAGGTTCGCCGCGTCGATCTCGTCGAAGATGTTCTGGGCGTCGTAGGTGCCGTAGTAGCTGCCCACCCCGGCGTGGTCGCGCCCCACGATGAAGTGCGTGCAGCCGTGGTTCTTGCGCACGATCGCGTGCAGCACGGCCTCGCGCGGCCCGGCGTACCGCATCGCCGCGGGCATGACCGCCAGCACCGTGCGGGCCGGCACGAAGTACTTCTCGATCAGCACGCGGTAGCACTCCATCCGAACCGCCGCGGGCACGTCGCCGGGCTTGGTCTCGCCCACCAGCGGGTGCACCAGCAGGCCGTCGCAGACCTCCTGGGCCACCTTGCACAGGTACTCGTGGGCCCGGTGGATGGGATTGCGCGTCTGGAACGCGGCCACGGTCTTCCAGGCGCGCTTAGCGAACTCGGCGCGGGTCTGGGCGGGCGTGAGGCGGTGGTCGAGGAATGCCTCCGGCCCCTCGGGATCGACGCACGCGGTCAGTACCTCGACCGGCCCGGCCAGGCACACCGGCCCCTCCTCCATCACCGCCTTGACGCCCGGGTGGGCGGGGTCGGCGGTACGAAAAACGGCCGGGATCTCGGCCGTCTTGTCGTGCTCGAACTCCTCCTTGACCGTCATCACGCCCTGGAGCACGCCGTTGGGCGCGTACAGGGCTACCTGGGCCCCGATCCCCGGCTGCTCGTCGGACGCTACGCTCAGAAGGATCGGGATCGGCCACACGTCGCCGCGGACCAGTTTCATCTCGCGGCACACCCGCGCGAAATCGTCCGACCCCATGAACCCGTCCAGCGGGCTGAACGCCCCCACGCCGATCATCTCCAGGTCGCACGACTGCTTGGTGGAAAGGACGATCCGCGGCAACCCGGGCGCGAGCCGCTTCAACGCCGGCGCGCGGTCGGCATCGGCCAGCCGGTTCACGAGCGTCCCCCCGTGCGGGGCGATCAATCCGTGCATCACCATCCTCCTTGGGCCGGCCTGCCGGTCCCGGGCGCGAGCATAGATCACGCGCCAAGCGGTGTCCAAGGTGCGCCCATCCGCGCAGATGCCCGGCGCCTGCCGCCCGGCTCTCACTGTCCCGTCCATCCCTACACTCGCTCTCCCACCGGGACCACGCGCATGACCACCAAGTCCACCAACATCCAATGGCACCCCGGCAACCTCACCCGCCCCGAGCGCTGGGCTGCCCTCAAGGCCACCGGCGCCACCCTCTGGTTCACCGGCCTCTCCGCCTCCGGCAAGTCCACCATCGCCAGCGCCTTGGAGCAGACCCTCGTCGGCCGCGGCCTGCACTGCTACCGCCTCGACGGCGACAACATCCGGCACGGGTTGAACAAGAACCTCGGCTTCTCCGGCGCGGACCGCGCCGAGAACATCCGGCGCATCGGCGAGGTCGCCCGCCTCTTCGCGGATTCCGGCTGCATCGCCCTCACGTCCTTCATCAGCCCCTACGCCGCGGACCGCGACCTGTGCCGCGCCATGCACGAGGCCGACGGCCTGGCGTTCCTGGAGGTCTTCGTGGATACGCCCATCGCGGTGTGCGAGCAGCGCGACCCCAAGGGCCTCTACAAGAAGGCCCGCGCCGGCGAGATCAAGGGCTTCACCGGCATCGACGACCCCTACGAGCCCCCCGCTCGCCCCGAACTGGTCCTCAAGCCCGCGACGATGAGCGTCGAACGGTGCGCGGCGGCGTGCCTGGAAATCCTGTCCAGCCGCGGCCTGATCAAGTAGTCCTCCGCGTGACGGCCCATGTCCGACACCCCCGTCCTCATCGCCGCCGCCCGCCGCGCCGTCTCCGACGCCTGCGCCGTCTGCCGCCAGGTGCAGCGCGGGCTGGACAGGCTCCGCGCCATTACCAAGGACGACCTCTCGCCGGTCACCATCGCCGACTTCGCCAGCCAGGCCGTGGTCGCCCACGTCCTGTCACAGCGCCTCGGGCGAATCCGCCTCGTCGCCGAGGAAACCTCCGACTTCCTCCGCCAGGATGAGCACATCCTCCACCTCGAAGCCGCCGTCGCCGCGGCCCAGGAGGTCTGGCCCGACGTGGACGAGGCCGCCCTGCTGGACGCCATCGACCTCGGGGCGGGCGACGCTGGGCACGCCGCCTTCTGGACTCTTGACCCCATCGACGGCACCAAGGGCTTCCTGCGCAACCAGCAGTACGCCGTCTGCCTGGCCTATGTCGAGCTCGGCACGCCCACCATCGGCGTCCTGGGCTGCCCCAACCTGGCGCGCGACTTCAACGCGCCCCTGGACAAGCCCGACCCGCACGGCAGCCTCTACCTGGCCTCGCGCGGCGACGGGGCGTACGAACTGCCCTGCGACGAGCCCGACGCCCACCCTGTCCGCCTGACCCGCCCCCAGCGCCCCGCCAACGCCCTGCTCATCCTGGCCCGCTCCGTCGAGTCCGCCCACTCCGACATCTCCCAGACTGACCGCATCGCCGAACTCCTCGGCCCCGTCGCCCCGCCGCTGCGCCTGGACAGCCAGTGCAAGTACGCGCTCGTCGCCCGCGCCCAGGCCGACGCCTACATCCGCGTCCCCCGGCGCGCCGATTACGCCGAGCGCATCTGGGACCACGCCGCGGGCGCCGTCATCGCCGCCGAGGCCGGCTGCGCCGTCACCGACATCCGCTCGCACCCGCTCGACTTCTCGCGCGGGCGCGGCCTGGACCACAACCGCGGCATCGTCTGCGCCCCGCCCGCCGTACACGGGCGGATCATCGGCGCCATCGCGCAGCTGGGCATCGACCCCCCGTAACCCCGTCCCCCGCTTATCCGCGCCCATCGGCGGCATCCGCGGCGAACAGACGCCTACGCATCATGCCCCGTCGCCTTCGGCAGCGCGTGCCCGCCCGCCCGCAGCGTCCGCTCGCGCCGCGCCAACTCCAGGTCCGACTCGACCATGATCGCCACCAGTTGCTCCACGCTGGCGGTCGGCTCCCACCCCAGAACTCGCTTCGCCTTGGCGTGGTCCCCCTGCAGCCGCTCCACCTCCGCCGGCCGGAAGTAACGCGGGTCGATCTCGACGCACTCCTGATAGTCCAGCCCCACCTGCGCGAACGCCATCCGGCAGAACTCCCGCACCGACATCGTCCGCCCCGTCGCCACCACGTAGTCGTCCGGCTTGTCCTGCTGGAGCATCAGCCACATCGCCCGCACGTAGTCCCCCGCGAACCCCCAGTCTCGCTGCGCCTCCAGGTTCCCCAGGTACACCTTCTTCTGCAAGCCCAGGCTGATCCGCCCCGCCGCACGCGTGATCTTGCGCGTCACGAACGTCTCGCCGCGGCGCGGCGACTCGTGGTTGAACATGATCCCACACGACGCGTGCAGCCCGTAGGCCTCGCGGTAGTTCACCGTCGCCCAGTGCGCGAACAGCTTGGCGCACCCGTAGGGCGAACGCGGATGGAACGGCGTCGCCTCCGTCTGCGGCGACTCGCCGGCCAGCCCGTACATCTCCGACGAGCTGGCCTGGAAATAGCGGATCGGCCGGCCGGTGCCCTGCTGCGCCTCGCGCACCGCCTCGAGGAGTTTGATCGCCCCCGTGGCCACGCTCTCGGTCGTGTAGATCGGCATGTCGAAACTCACCCGCACGTGGCTCTGCGCCCCGAGGTTGTACACCTCAGCGGGGTTAACCTGGCGCACCAGCCTGGCCAGGCAGTTCGCATCCGTCAGGTCGCCGTAGTGCAGCCGCAGCCGCACGCCCGACTCGTGCGGGTCCTGGTAGATCTCGTCCAGCCGGCGCGTGTTGAAGCTCGACGACCGGCGCACGATCCCGTGCACCTCGTACCCCTTGGCCAGCAGGAACTCGGCCAGGTAGCTGCCGTCCTGCCCCGTGATCCCCGTGATCAACGCCCGCTTGCCGGTGATCGCCATCGCGTCCTCCACGCCGCCAGGTCCGCACCATACGGTATCGGAGCCCGCGTGCCGAGGTGCCTTCATCCGCGATTCAGCCCCCGCGGCCCCCGGCCGATACTCTCCGGTCCCCACGCTGAACCCGCCCTCCCTATCCTCCGTACCCACCACAACCGACGCGCCGGCTTACGCTGAGCGCGCCCGCTGGAGAGATCCCCGACCCGTCCAAATCCCGTTCGGGCCCGACCGCCCTCGGGCGCGGCCTTCCCGGAGCATCACCCCATGGCCAGCAAGGACCAGACAGTTGTCATCGCCGGCGCCGGCGGATTCATCGGCGGCCACCTCGTCGCCCACTTCCGCCGCCAGGGCGTCAAGCGCATCCGCGCCATCGACATCAAGCCGCTCGACGAGTGGTACCAGGTCTTCCCCGACGCCGAGAACTCCGCTGGCCCGGTCAGGGGCGACTGCCGCGACTTCACCAACTGCCGGCGTGTCTGCGCCGGCGCCGGCGAGGTCTACCAGTTGGCCGCGGACATGGGCGGCATGGGCTTCATCGAGAACAACAAGGCCCTGTGCATGCTCAGCGTGCTCACCAACACGCACATGATCCTGGCGGCGCAGGAGGCCGGCGTGGACCGCTTCTTCTACGCCTCTTCCGCCTGCGTCTACAACGCCGACAAGCAGAAGGACCCCAACGTCACCGCCCTCAAGGAGGCCGATGCCTACCCGGGCCTGCCCGAGGACGGCTACGGCTGGGAGAAACTCTTCTCCGAGCGCATGTGCCGCCACTTCCGCGAGGACTTCGGCCTGAACGCCCGAGTCGCCCGTTTCCACAACGTCTACGGGCCCAACGGCACCTGGGAGGGCGGACGCGAGAAGGCGCCCGCCGCCGTCTGCCGCAAGGTGATCGCGGCCGTCGTCTCCGGCAAGCACGACATCGAGATCTGGGGTGACGGCACGCAGACCCGCTCGTTCATGTACATCGACGACTGCGTCAAGGGCATCAACCTCATCACCCACTCGGACATCCTCGAGCCCATCAACCTCGGCTCCGCCGAACTTGTCAGCATCAACCAACTGGTCGACATCGCCGAGCAGATCGCCGGCGTCAGGCTCAAGCAACACTACAAGCTCGACGCTCCGCGCGGCGTGGCGGGGCGCAACTCCGACAACACCAGGATCCGCCAGTACCTCGGCTGGGAGCCCGACACGCGCCTGCGCGACGGCATGGAACGGACCTACCGCTGGATCTACGACGAGTTCACCGCCAAGTACAACGCCCGGACCGCCGGCGCCGCCCTGGTCAGCACCTTCACCCACGGCGCCAAGCCCATCCCCGGCGACGGCTACATGGCCGAGAGCCGCCACCTGGACACCTGGAAGCAGGGCATCCCCGAGGGATACGGCCCGCTCAGGCTCGCCCCGCCCAGGTCCAAGGCAGCCAAGTCCAACGGCAAGGCCCGGTCCAGGCCCAGCGGCAAGAAGGCCGCGGCCCGCAAGCCCGCCAAGCGGGCAGGGTCCAAGCGCTAGGCCGGCGGTCGTGGGCGCGGACGCGCCGATCAGCAGTGTTCATGCGGGGCCCCTCTGCCTTACGCTGTGCCCGCGAGCCTGCGCCCGCGTCTGAACGAGGAGCCCTCCGGCCTTGTCCACCAAGCGACCCGACAAGACCCTGCTGGTGCTCAGCCAGGTCTACATCCCCGACCCCGCCTCCGTCGGCCAGCACGTCGCCGACGCCGCGGCCGAGATGGCCCGGCGCGGGTACCGCGTCCAGGTCCTCACCTCCGCGCGCGGCTACGACGACCCCACCGTCAAGTACCCGCCCAAGGAACTGCTCAACGGCGTTCATGTCCGCCGCCTGCCGCTCGCCTCATTCGGCAAACGCTCCATCCCAATCCGGCTGCTCGGCGCGGGCTCGTTCCTCGCCCAAACCCAGGTACGCGGCCTGTTCACCCGCAACCTGAGCGCGATCGTCGTGAGCACGTCGCCGCCCATGTGCTCCGTCGTCGCCCTCATCATCGGGACCGTGCGCCGCGTGCCCATCAAGTACTGGGCCATGGACCTCAACCCCGACCAGATGATCGCCCTCGGCCGGATCACCGAGCGCTCGCTCGCCGCCCGCACGTTCAACTGGTTCAACCGCATGATCCTCGCACGCGCCGCCGACGTCATCGCCCTGGACCGCTTCATGGCCCGGCGACTCAACGCCAAGCACGACGTGTCCGCCAAGATGACCGTTCTGCCCCCGTGGCCGCTGGACGACTACCTCGAAGCCGTTCCCCACGGCGTCAATCCCTTCCGTCGCCAGCACAACCTGGTCGGCAAGTTCGTCGTCATGTACAGCGGCAACCACGGCCCCACCAACCCCATCGCCACCATCCTGGAGGCCGCCGTGCGCCTGGCCCACCGGCGGGACCTCGTCTTCCTATTCGTCGGCGGCGGCTCGGGCAAGAAGGAAGTCGAGCAGACGATCAAGGACCACGCCGAGGCCCGCATCGTCTCGCTCCCCTACCAGCCGCTGGCGGACCTGAAGTACTCGCTCTCCGCCGCGGACGTGCACCTGGTGACCGTCGGCAACGAGGCCGTCGGAATCGTCCACCCGTGCAAGGTCTACGGCGCGATGGCCGTAGCCCGCCCGGTGCTCCTGCTGGGCCCGACGCCGTGCCACGTCTCGGACATCGTCGATGCCCACCGCATCGGCTGGCACATCGCCCACGGCGACGTGGATGGCGCGGTCCGCACTCTCGAAGCGATCCTGGCCACCGACCCCGCCACCCTCGCCCAGATGGGCCAGCACGCCCGCCAGATCGTCTCGTCCAGCCTCAGCAAGCAGGTGCTCTGCGGCAAGTTCTGCGACATCCTCGAACGCGGCCTTGCGCCGCACGCCGCCGCCGGCCCATCCAAGGCCACGGCCTAGACGGACCGGGTCGGACTTGTCGGGAGCCCCGTCCCCGGCCGATATTGCCCCCATGCCCGAGCCGACGCCCGAAACATCGCGCCCTGCCCCGCCCGGCTCGACCCCCGAGCAGGACAGCCCCCATGCGCTCGGCAACCGCCTCGGTCGCGTCGCCTGGGGCCTGGCCTACACGCTCCTTTTCCGTCCGTCGCCCCGCAACCTGCACCGCTGGCGGAACGTGCTGCTGCGGCTCTTCGGCGCCCGCCTGCACCCGACGGCGCGCGTCTACCCGCGTGCCCGCTGCTGGGCCCCGTGGAACCTGGTCATGCACGAGCACGCCTGCATCGGCGACGACGTGGACGTCTACAACGTCGCCACCATCACCATCGGCGCCAACTCCACCGTCAGCCAGTATTCTTACCTCTGCGGCGCGACCCACGATTTCGAGAACCCCGCCCATCCCCTCGTGCCGCGCCCGATCACCCTCGGCGCCAGTTGCTGGCTCGCCGCGGACGTCTTTGTCGCCCCCGGTGTGACCATCGCCGAGGGCACCGTGGTCGGCGCCCGCTCTTCCGTCTTCGACGACCTGCCCCCCTGGGTCATCGCCGTCGGCACGCCCGCCAAGCCGATCAAGCCGCGCATCCTCCGCCCGGGCCCGCCGGCCTGACGGCGGGCCCGATTACGGCCCGGCCCCCTCCCCCACCCGCGCGTGCACCGCCTCCTCCTGGCGCGGGCCCTCGATCACGCCGTCGCGGATCCGCATCAGCTTGTCCCGGTAGAGCATGCTGATCATGTACTCGTAACTGGCCATCAGCAGCGCCAAGTGCAGCCCCGCACGCCCGTCCAGGATCCCCACCCGAACGATGTACATGTACAGGAACCGGAGCAGCGGGCGCATCGGCGCCCGCGGCCAAGCCTCACGCCGCAGCCACTGCCGGTACCCCTGCAGGTGCGGGAACAGTTTCTGCGCCTGCGCCGCCCCGCCCTTGCCCAGGCGCGCCTTGACCCACTCGTCGCTCTCCATGTCCGCGTAGCGGATGTGCTTGGTGATGTATTCCGAGATCGACTCGCGCCGGATGTGCAGCATCTCGTGCTTGAGGTACCCCGTCGGCCCGTCGCACACCATGTGCTCGTGCACCGCCCGGTCCTCGTAGCGGCACCGCCCCCGGCGGAAGAACCGCAGGTTCCAAGACGGGTACAGGCCCCCGTGACGGATCGTCCGCCCCATGAAGATCACCACGCGGTTGACGTAGTACCCGTCCACCGGCCCGCCCTGGCGCGCCACCGCCAGCAGCTCTTCCCGCAGCGACGGCGTGACCCGCTCGTCGGCGTCCAGGATGAACACCCAGTCCCCCTTCATCGGCAGGTTGTCCAGCCCCCAGTTCTTCTGGCGCGAGTAGTTCTCGAACGGGTGCTCCACCACCGTCGCCCCTGCCCGGCGCGCGATCTCCTGCGTCCCGTCCGTGCTCAGCGAATCGAGCACCCACACCGGCCCCACCCTCAGCGCGTTCTCCACCGTCGCGCGGATGTGGATCGCCTCGTTGAGCGTCGGGATCATGATGTCGATCACCGGTTCGCTCATCGGGCCGCCTCCGCGAGCATCTTCTCCACCAGCCGCTCCGTCGCCTCGCGCGACGGCCGGCGCTCATCCCGGATCTTCAGTTCGATCCAGTACTCGTACATCGAGATCATGGCCGCGTAATGGAACCCCGCCCACCCGTCGAGCATCCCCATCCGCAGGAAGTACATGTAGCAGAACCTGGCCAGGGCCCGGAACGGCAGGAAGAAACTCAGGTTCTTGACCGCCCGCCGCCGGCTCGCCTCGTCGCCGCGCTTGGCCCGGCGCACCTGCTCCCACAACGACCCCGAGATCACCCGCACCGCCTCGTGCGCCTCCATCGTCGAGTACGAGTTGTGCTTGGCCAGCCACGGCACCAGCCCCTTGTTGAA
>JBGPGM010000033.1:0-10240 GCA_041483855.1 Phycisphaerae bacterium
GCCCCCCCCGCCCCGGCCGCCCAGTCCAGCGGCTCGTTCATCCGCGACTACTGGCTGAATCCCGCGGCCGACGAGGCCAACCACGTCATCGCACGCACCGAGCACGGCCTGATCCTGCTCAACGCGTTCCCGTACGCCAACGGCCACCTGCTGGTGGCGCTGAGCGAGGCCCGGGCGCGGCTGCTGGACTATTCGGCCGACCAGCGGGCGGCGCTGTGGCGGCTGACGGACGCCGCGGCCGCACTGATGGAGGCGACCCTCGAGCCGCAGGGGATCAACCTCGGGGTGAACCAGGGGCGAGCGGCGGGTGCGGGCGTGCCGCAGCACCTGCACGTGCATTTGGTGCCGCGCTGGCATGGGGACATCAACTTCATCACGGTGGTGGGACGGGTGCGCGTGATGCCGTCGTCGCTGGAGGCGATGGCGAAGAGGTACCGGCAGGTGTGGGAGGGGATGAAGGGGGATCTGGCGTAGGGGCGGGGGAGTTTCAACGCGAAGGGCGCGAAGGGGGAGCGAAGGGGGCGAAGAGGAGAGGCCGCGGTCAGGTGGATGAGGGGGTGGGCGGGGCGCGGGAGGCGGGGCGGAGGGGAGCGGGGTTGTGGGAGTTGTCGCGGGCGGATCGGGAGGAGGGGGAGGACGTGCCGGCGCGGGAGTGGAGATCGGCGGGGGTTGGGGCGGATGACGAAGATGTGTGGCCGCGGCGGGGATTGGGGAACGAGGGGTGGGGTGTGAGGTTGGGGGCGGGATCGGGTGTTCGATGCGCGCCCGGCACCGATCGCCCGGGGCGGCGATCGGTGGCACGGGAGGAAGAGCCGTTCTCGTGGAGGGCGGGGGCAAGATCGGGGACCGCGGGCACATGCGGCATCGACTTCGGCCCGGGGCGGCCGAAGTCGATGGCACGGGAGGCGGCACGGTCGGCGGGATCGTGGGCGGTGGGCACATCCGGCACCGATCGCCCGGGGCGGCGATCGGTGGCACCGTCGAAGCGGGCCAGGCGGAGCAGGAGTGCGGCGGCGCGGCGGGTGTTGGTGCGCTGGCGGTCACGCAGGCTCTGGGAGAGCAGGTCGCCCTTGAGCGGCACGTGGGTCTCTTCCCAGCGGGCGGCCTGGATCATGTCCACCAGGGCGCCGACGGCCAGGGGGAGGTGGGCCGCGGCGGAGAGGCGGGCGCGGACGGCGGCCAGGGTCGCGATGGCGGCGAGCCGCTCACCGATGTCGGGGCGGGCGATCCAGACGGAGAGGGCATCGACGGTGGTCTGGTGGTCGGTGGCGACCTGGTCCAGGGAGAGGTGGGTGGAGGCGAGGTCCGCCAGGATGCCGGGGACCTGGTCGGCGGGGGGGGTCGAAGATGGGCGCTGGGGCGGCCATCAGGGCAGTGTACGGTATTTGAGCGGTTTGTCAATAGGGTTTTGATAGGATTTTGGTGAATGATGAAAGTCGTTGTGGGATAGGCGGTTGCGGTCGTTGTTGCAGAGAACGCAGAGGGTTCGGAGGGATGCGGAGGGGACGGATAGGACGGAGGGGACGGAGGGAACTGAGGGCGTCATGCTTCCGGGTCCCCGCCACATGACGCTTCCGCCGCAACGCCGGAAGGTCGTGGCACGTCACCGTCGGGCCACCCCCTGACAGCCCGACGAATCTGGAGATAGCCCACAACGATCCCGTCCAGTACGCAAGGTATCAATACCGTGCAGAGAGCGGTGGACCCGGGCCCGCATATCGCTGACCAATCTCCGGCGGCAGTCGAGACCTGTACTCATTGATCTCCCACTCATCCTTCTTTGTCACCAACGCAAACCACACCCCGAGCGGCGTGTGGACGATCAGCGAATACCCAAGCCACACCGGGTTCAGTGCTCTGTTGCCGTATAGTGTAACCTCGTGCGTCATCAAAGAAAGATCCTTCAAATCGAATGAGCGCACGTTGCGCCAAAGCCGCATATCGTCCACAAGCGAAAACTGATTCGAGAAGGCGTCCACAATTAACTTCTTGCGCGAGCCCTGATAGATCAGCGCAACCAACGCAAACGCTACACCGGGAACGATCAGGCATCCCAGCAACACGTAGAACGCAAGATCGCCTGTCCAAGGCAGGAATACGGCAACAGCCAAAACAACCACAAAGCATACGGCGCTCTGGCCCCAGTATATCAATGCTAATCGTGAGCCAACCTCAGAGCACACTATCTCGCCCGCAACAGTCGAGGTGAGAAGCAGGGACACCTCGGGCCCTTTGCTCGATAGTCGTCTCTTAAGGCGGACGATCCTCCTTCCCAAATCCCGTTCTGGGAAAAAGCCTGCATTGCTCATGGTGGTGTCATCGTATCGCCCTGCTTGGCAGGTGGCACCACTCGCCGTGCCGCGCGCTCGCCTGCCGGCATGCCTACACCGCGCCCGCGGCGCCCAGCACCCGCTGCGCTTGGGCCCGGGCCCCGGGCACCCGGAGCATCGGCAGGCCGCCCCGTGCCTCCTCCGCCAGCAGCCGGATCGCTTCCAGCACGATGCCCCGCTCCAGCAACTGCACCGCCGGATGGTCCGGCAGCACATCCCTGATCATCTTCAACTGATTCCCCGCGGCCTTCCGCTCTCCGGTCTCCAGGAAGTACAACCCCAGCATGGCGTTGAACACCACGAACTCCGTCGCGTGGTACACCCGCCGCTCCGGCCACCACTTGGCCAGCTCCAGCCGCCCGTCCAGCACGCGTGTGGCTTGCTCGACCCGCCCCTGCTGCAGCAGCACCATCACCCATTGCGCCACGCCGAACAGGTACGTCGGGAACCGTTGGAATGTCTCCTCCGCCATCCGGTCGGCCCGCTCGTGATCGCCTCCCGCGTTCACGCTCACGATCAGGAAGTTCCACAGCGTCGGGATGTGCGGGTGCCTGGCGACCAACGCTTCGAGCGCATCCCTCAGCGGCGCGGCATCCCGGAAGAAGTCCTGGCCCACCCGCTCGATCTCGGCACGGTCGGCCTCGGGCAGCGCCTCGATCAGCGGGTCCGCGATCGGTTCGTGCACGATCTCGAACGTCACGAACTCCAGGCCGCGCTCCCGGCACTCCTCGCGCAGGCGTTTGACTTCTGCGGCCTCGGCACGGGCCGCTTCGAGCCGCTGCCGGCTCATCTGCCTAAACTGTTTTTCCTTCTTGCGCCGCAGATCCTTGCGACCCATGCGCCGCTCCTTGGCGGCTCCGCAGGAGAGCATCCCGACCCCCGGGCGGAGCCTCCGACAGCATACCCAGGTACGACCGACGTTGTCAGGCCGGTGGCACAGGTCTGTCTGGTTGTCCTCCGCCTGGGGATGGAGGTGCCGGAGGCCCGGGCACGGAGCCTGCCCTTGGTCTGGGATCAGCGACGAGAATCCTCGGCGCGGCGATCGTCGTGCGCTGGTGTGAGAGGGGCTGGCCGCCCCTCTCACGCTCTCCCCGCTGGGGACGCCGGGGGTGAGGGGTCGGAGGCGGCCCCTTCGGGTTGGCCGGTTGGGTGGCATGCGCGTGCGGCTGTTGGCCGTTCACGCCGGCATCTTGGGGGTCCGCGTCCGGAAGCCCTACCATTCCCCGCGATGGACACCACGCCGCTCATCCAGGAGCATCTCCAGGAAGTGCTCGCTCTGTGCGAGCGGCACGGCGTGGCGCGGCTGTGGGCGTTCGGTTCCGCCGTCGCACCGGCCGATGATCCCCGCCCGTTCGAGCCGGCGCGGAGCGACGTGGATTTTCTGGTGGAGTTCCGACCGCTGCCGGTCGGCGCTCTGGCGGACGCGTACTTCGGGCTGCGCGAGGGCCTGGAAGCGACGTTCGGGTGCGCGGTCGATCTGGTGACCGTGGGCTCGCTGGCCAACCCGTACTTCCGCGCCTCGGTCGAGCGCACGCGAGTGCCCCTGTATGCCGCCGCGTGATGTCCGCATGTACCTCTACGACGTGGCCCAGGGGGCGGACCGTATCGCGCGTCTGACGGACGGGAAGTCGCTGACGGACTACCAGGCCGATGAAAACCTCCGGCTCATCGTCGAGCGCAGCTTCGAGATCATCGGCGAGGCCCTGCGCCAGGCCGTCGAAGTCCAGCCCTCGCTCGACGCCCGGATCACCAAGCTGCGGCGCATCATCGATTTTCGCAACACGCTCATCCACGCGTACCACATGATCGACCCGGCCATCGTGTGGGACATCGTGCAGGGACATCTTCCCCTGCTGCGGCGTGAGGTGAAGGCGCTGCTGGAGGCCGAAACGCCGAAAGGTTGTGGCACGTGAACGCCGGGCCGCGTGCCGAAGTTCATCCCCTGATCCGGCCGTCACTTCGGCGCGTGCGGCGGGAGCGCCTCCGGGAGCAGTCCCGCGGGGTGGGACATGACGAGGCGTTCGCGCTTGAGGGATGAGCGCAGGGTGTCCATCAGCGAAAAGTACATCAGGTAACCGGCGATGGGCGCTCCGGCGATGATCGGGATCGCGAGGCAAGCGAAGAACGCCACGACCGGCTGAAACTGGTAGAAACCGGCGCGTACGACGATCCAGAGTCCAAACACGACGCCGACGCCACAGACCACGGCGATGGTGAAGATCGCCACGTGACCCGCGCCTTCGCGGAGCGCTTTATCCGGGATGCGTGCGGCAAGTTGCCGAACGTATCGGAGCGAAGCGAAGCTCAGGATCAGCACCGCCACGGCCTGTCCAAGCCACAAGGGCAGTTGCGCCGCGGCAACCGATCTCGTATAGCCGGAGATGCGACCTGGCAACAGGTCCAGCAATACCAATCCGACGCTGCCGACGGCCGCACCGAGAAGCACGACCAATCCACCACGGAACAACAGGCGGGCGATGGCGTCCTTGTCTTCGGACTGGCCGGGGTCGCGGGATGAGAGCATCCACCAGCCCACGCACGCAAGGGCGACGGCGATGCCAGGAGTGGCACACACAACGAAGTCAGCCGCCGTGCGCCCGGCAGAGGCCCATTGGGCGATCGTCGATGAATCGTCAGCCAAGGCCCACGCGATCGCACCTGCGACGGCCGCCCCGATGTAGAGAGGCAAGGGAAGCACGACTGCCAGTTCGACGAGTAGGGCGCCCCGGTGCAGCGTGCGCACGTAGCCGGGTGATCCGTACCGGAGCAGGCCACCCAGCAGCGTGCGCTGCACGGGCGTGCCGCACTCGGGGCAGACCCCGTGGGTGGGCAGGCCGCGCAGGCTGTAGGAACAGGCGACGCAGGGGCAATCGGCTTCGACGTGCTCTACCGCGCCGGGGAGGGAAGGGGGACCCGGCAGGTCGGGCGGGCCGGGAGGGGCCGGCATCGGCGGTACACCGGCGCGCAGAAGGGGCGGCGGGCTGGGTGGGTCTGTGTCGATGGCTCGTCCTCCGGGATTGGCCCGGCCGTCGGCATCGCATCAGTATGCCGCGTGGCACGTCGTCGTGCCCGTTCGCCAACCGGGACGAACCGCACCGATCGCGGACGAACCGCGATCGGTGGCACGTCCGGCGACCGCACCGATCGCGGAGGCACCGCGATCGGTGGCACTGCGGCGCCACCCGCGGAGCGCCGGGTGCTAGACTTACCGCCGTATTTGCCCGTCCCCGATTGAAGCAGAGGAGCCACCATGAGAACGTCCCTGAGGTTCGTCGCGTCGGCGCTGGCCGGCGCGGTGGGCGTGGTGCTGGCGCGTCCGGCCGCGGCCGGTGAGCCCGAGCCGCCCGAGTTCCCCCCGTTCGCCGAGGTATCCAAGGACTACGAGAAGGTGGTCTCGACGGCCGACGGCCTGCCCAGCCTGTACACGATCTGGGTGCGCAAGAAGGACGGGCAGATGCTGGCGGAACTGCCGCGGGGCTACGAGACGCAGCGGCACTTCATCGCGATGACGGTGGCGGGGGGCGAGACGTACGCGGGGTTGCAGGTGGGGGACCAGTACGCGTACTGGAAGCGGTTCGACAAGCGGCTGGCGCTGATCGAGCCGAACGTGATGATGCGCTCGCTGGGGGACGCGGAGTCCAAGAGTTCCGTGCAGCGGCTGTTCACGGACAAGGTGCTGGTGGACGTGCCCATCCTGTGCATGGGGCCGAGCGGCCAGCCGGTGATCGACATGGACGCGCTGCTGGTGGGCGGGGCGCAGCAGTTCTTCGGCCCGCAGGCCGCGGGGGCGAACGTGCGCCTGGCGACCATCGCCGAGGCCAAGGCGTACCCGTACAACGTGGAACTGGCGTTCGCGATGCCGGTGGCGGGGGGGCAGATCCGCACGTTCCACTACTCGATCAGCCTGATCCCGGAGAACACCGGATACGTGGCGCGCAAGGCGGACGAGCGGGTGGGCTACTTCACGACGATCTTCCAGGACATGGGGAACCTGTCGGACGACAAGGTGTGGGTGCGGTACATCAACCGGTGGAAGATCGAGAAGGCGGACGCGAAACTGAAGTTGAGCCCGCCGAAGGAGCCCATCGTCTTCTACATCGAGCACACCACGCCGGTGCGGTACCGGCGGTGGGTGCGCGAGGGCATCCTCCGCTGGAACAAGGCCTTCGAGAAGATCGGGATCTCGAACGCGATCGAGGTGTACTACCAGGACGCGGCCACGGGCGCCCACATGGACAAGGACCCCGAGGACGTGCGGTTCAACTTCGTCCGTTGGCTGTCGAACAACCAGGGGACGGCGATCGGCCCGAGCCGCGTCGATCCGCGGACGGGGCAGATCCTGGACGCCGACATCATCCTGACGGACGGGTTCATCCGGTCGTACTGGATCTACTACAACCAGGTGCTGCCGGAGCTGGCGATGGAGTCGTTCGGTCCGGAGACGCTGGAGTGGCTGGCCAAGAACCCGGAGTGGGACCCGCGGGTGCGCCTGGCGCCGCCGGGGCAGCGGGACTACGTGGCCGCGCAGATCTCGGGGCGCGGCGTGATGAAGTACGGCGGACACCCGGCGGCGATTTCGGAGCCGACGCTGCTGGGGGACAACGAGTACGACGGGCTGGGGCACCGGGTGAGCCAGATCAACGGGCAGTGCGCGGCGGGCAAGGGGATGGCTATGAACATGGCGCTGCTGCGGATGGACCTGGAGATCCTGGGGTTGATCAACGACACGTCAACGGAGCCCGCGCCGCCCACGGAGGCCAATGCCGAGCCGGGCGGTCAGCCCGCGCCCGCCGGCGACAAGAAGGATGACAAGGGGGGCAAGAAGGACGACAAGGGGGACGTGCTCGACGGCGTGCCCGAGGGGTTCGTGGGTCCGCTGCTGGCGGAGGTCGTCTCGCACGAGGTGGGGCACACGCTGGGGCTGCGGCACAACTTCAAGGCGTCGACGACCTACACGATGGACCAGGTCAACAGCGACGAACTCAAGGGCAAGAAGACGTGGGTCGGGTCGGTGATGGACTACAACCCGGTCAACATCCGCATGGAGAGCGGCAAGATGCAGGGGGACTACGCTCCGATCGACATCGGGCCGTACGACTACTGGGCGATCGAGTACGGGTACACGAGCGACGACCCGGCCAAGGTGCTGGCCCGCGTGGCCGAGCCGGGGCTGCAGTACGGCACGGACGAGGACACCTGGGGCGGCGACCCGACGGTGCGCCGGTTCGACCTGGGCGCGGACCCGATCGAGTACGCCAAGGAGCAGGTGCGCCTGGCCCAGTTCATGCGCGGCAAGATCGTGGACAAGTTCGTCAAGGACGGCCAGTCGTGGTCCAAGGCCCGTCGCGGCTACGGCATCACGCTGGGGCAGCAGACCAGCGCCCTGAGCATGATGTCCAACTGGGTGGGCGGGGCCCGCGTGTGGCGCGACAAGAAGGGCGACCCCAACGGCCGGACGCCGATCGAGCCGGTCCCGGCCGCGCAGCAGCGGGCCGCGTTGGAGTTCGTCATCAAGAACTCGTTCTACGACGAGGCGTACGGGCTGACGCCGGACCTACTGGCGCACATGACGGTGGACAAGTGGTACGACGACGGCGGGCAGGCGGACCTGTTCGAGGACCCGGCGTGGCCGCTGCACGACCGGATCGTGGGGGTTCAGGCGGCGGTGCTGACGATGCTGATGAACCCGCAGACGCTGCAGCGGGTGTACGACAACGAGTACCGCGTGGCGGCGGACCAGGACGCGCTGACGCTGCCGGAACTGTTGCAGACGATCGAGAAGGCGGCGTGGTCGGAACTGGACGCCAAGCCGTCGCAGGAGTTCACGGCCCGCAAGCCGATGATCTCGAGCCTGCGCCGGGACCTGCAGCGTGAGCACGTGGACCGACTGATCAGCCTGACGACCAACGGCGCCTGGTCCGGCGCGTCGGCCAAGCCGGTGACGAACCTGGTCGGGCAGGTGCTGCGCGACCTGAAGGCGCGGATCGACGGCGCGGTGAAGGACTCCGGCGACAAGATGGACCCCTACAGCCGCGCCCACCTGGCGGAGGCCGGCCTGCGGATCGGCAAGGCGCTGGATGCGCAGTACGTCAAGATGAAGTAGCGCGTCCCATCCGTTCGACTTCCTGAACCCTTGACGGGCCGTCCCCTCGACCGGGGCGGCCCGTTTTCCATGCGGGGGCGGGACGCCGGCCGTGGCTCACGTGGTCGCCGTGCGGCAGTACTCGCGCCAGACGCTGCGCAGGGCCGCGCCCAGGCGTGCGGCGTGCCCGGGCCCGTCGCAGATGGGCGAGGCGAGGAACCGCCGGCGGAGGGTCGTGGAGAGCTCGCTGAGGCGCGCGGGGTCTGCGGCCAACCCGGCGGCGATGCGGACGAACTCGTCCTCGGTGCGGGCGACCAGGTCCTCAAGGCCGACGTTGGCCAGCAGGCACAGGCCGACGCGGGCCGCGTGGGTTTCGCCGAGCAGCGTGACGACCGGGCGGCCCATGAGCAAGGACTCGCAGGTCGTCGTCATGCCGTGGTAGGGGAAGGTGTCAAGGCCGATGTCCAGGCGGTGGTAGGTCGCCAGGTGATCGGCGGGGCCGCCTTGGTGGCCGAGGGCGTCCAGTTGCTCGGGGGGCATGCCCGCGGCCTCGAAGCGCTGACGGGTGAGGCGCTGGGCCTCGGGCTGCGTCAGCTGGATGTTCTTGATGACCAGGCGTGAGCCGGGCACGGCGCGCACCACGCGCGTCCACAGGGCCACGGTCCGGTCGTTGAGTTTCATCAGCGCGTTGAATGATCCGAAGGTCACGCGTCCGGCTTCGAGCATCGGCGGCGGCGCGAGGTTGGGCGGGTTGTCCATGGGGCGGTAGCAGAAGAAGACGGGGTCCACCCGCAGCAGCCGCTCGGTCGAGTAGATCTCGGTGCCGGGCGGGTTGGTGTAGCTGTCCACGATGTGGTAGTCGATGGCGCTGACGCCGGTCGTGCTGGGATAGCCCAGGCAGGTGATCTGGACGGGGGCGGGCTTGAGCTGCATCGTGCCGAGGCGCTCGAAGCGGGTGTGACCGGAGAGTTCGATGAGGATGTCGATCCCGTCGGTCTTGATGAGGTCGGCCAGCTGGCCCACGTGCAGGGTCGGCACGTGCTTCCAGGAATCGACGAGGTGCTTGAGGCGGCGGGCCACGTCGTCCTCGGCGCCGGCGGTGAAGTAGACGGTAACCTCGAAGGACGCGCGGTCGAGGTACTGGAAGACGGTCTCGAAGTAGAAGGCCACGGCGTGGGCGCGAAGGTCCGGCGAGAGGAACCCGACGCGCAGGCGGCGCTGGGGGTCGGGCGGGCCGCCGCCCTTGCCCGGCGGCCGCGGGGGCAGCGTCTGCGCCAGCAGCCGGCCGTATGCCTCGTGGACGCGGCGGATCTCGTTCTGGTCCACGTCGGGCAGGTAGTTGAGCGCCGGGCCGAGGGCGGCGAAGACGCGGATGTTGGTGGGATCCGTGGCGGCCGCGCGACGGAGTCTGGCGACGGCTTCCTCGGGCCGGCCCATGCTCAGGAGCATGGTCGCCAGGGTGATGGAGAAGTGGGGGTGATTGGGGAAGGCCTCCAGGGCGAGCCGGCACTCGTCGCTGGCCTCGGCGAAGCGGTCCTGGCGTTGGAGGAAGTTCAGCAGCGTGCCGCGGGCGTTGAGGCTGGTCGGGTAGGCGGCGGCGGCGTGCCGGGCGGTGTCGATCGCGTCGGCGCAGCGGCCGGCGGCCCACAGGGCGTTGGCCAGGCAGACGAGCGGATCGGGCTGGCCGGGGGCGGCCTTGGCGGCGCGGTGGGCGTAGTACAGCGACTGCTCACCCTGCCCCAGGCGCGCCGTCACCTCCGACATCATCATGCCGGCCTGGGCATCGCCCGGCGTCCGCTGGAGGACCATCATCAGCGCGGCCCTGGCC
>JBGPGM010000034.1:0-10238 GCA_041483855.1 Phycisphaerae bacterium
CTCTGGGTTGGCGAACGTGGCCAGCGCCACTTGCCCGATCGTCCGGGTAATCCCGTTGGTGAACGCACCGGTGATGATCCCGTTGATCCCCACGGAGAACGAGGCGAGCGTCCCGATCGGCGAGCCGTCCTGGAACGTCGCCGCGATGATCGACGTGGTGTCCGCCAGCGCCGTGACGTTGCCCGAGGAAGACGCGAACGCCAGGTCGAAGGCCAGCGGCGTCAGGGCTCCCGTGTTGACCCGGTCCACCTGGATCGGAACCGGGGCCAGGGTCGTGAGGGCCCCGGAGGTGTCGAAACTCAGCGTCCCCGTTCCCAGGGCCAGCGCGATGTCGGTGTCGTCGCCCGACTCGGCGTAGTACCGCCACGTCGTGCCGGCGTTGGACCGGGAGTCCAGGGCCATCGTCAGATCGACGTTGACGGTGTTGCCCAGCGAGTCGTACGCCACGAACGTCGTCCGCACCGACTCCCCATCGGCTGCGGCCGCCCTGGTCGTCGTGAAGGGCGTGCGCACCAGATTCCCCGCCGAATCCAGCAGCCGCAGGTTGGCAGACGCGACATTCAGGTCGTTGACCGTCCCGGTGTTGCCGGTGATGGCGAGTGTCCCGGTGACCGGGTCCAGCGACACCCCGGGGAGTGCCCCGTCCGGATTCGGCCCCGCGCCGGTCGAGATGCCCATCGCATCAGTCAGGAACGTCATCAGGTCCTGGACCGTCGAAGCCCCCCCGACGGTGAACCTGGCGACCGGCAGTTCCTTGGACCCCTTCTCGACCCCGGACATCTCGATGATCTGTCCGGCGGCGAACAGTGGCGAGCCGGGCGTGATGGGGTCGTTGATGCCGGTCAGCAGGCTGGTCGTGGCCAGGGCGTCGCCGTTGGGGAGCGGCCCGGTAACGAGCGTGAGAGGGTTGAAGGTGGTGCGCGAGCCGTGCGTCGGCAACGCCCCGCCGGCGTTGAGGTTGCCGGCAAGCCGGACATTCCGGGTCGCCTCCGCCAGGGTTCGTTGACCGATCGGCAGGTTCAAGTTGACCAGGTTGCCGGGGATGAGGTTGAAGTTGTCATCGACGGCGAAACCCTTGACACGGTCCCCCTCGATGTTGACCAGGTCGTTGGTGCTGTTCTGGCGGAAGGCGCCGGCGCGGGTGTAAAGCTGCGCCCCGGAGCGATCGACGATGAAGAAGCCGTCCCCCTCGATGGCCAGGTCGCGTTGGTCGCCGGTCGTGGAGAGCGCCCCGGCCGAGAAGTCCCGCTGCGTGCCCGCGATCGACACGCCCAGGCCGATCTGGCCGGGGTTCGTGCCGCCGGAGTCGGCGTCCGGCACCGAGCCGATCGAGAACGTCCGCGAGAACGTGGACGCGAAGAGCATCCGGTTGGACTTGAACGCCGTGGTGTTGGCGTTGGCGATGTTGTTGCCGATCACGTCCAGGTTGCGGGCGTTGGCGGTCAACCCGGACAAGCCAGTGAACAGGGCAGTGGTGGAAGCCATTGGAGGTCCTCGGAAGGGATCGAGGGATCAGGGGGTCCAGGGATCCGGCAGTCAGGCGGGCTTGGCCAGGCGAGCGAGGATCTGGGTGATCGAGGCGTTGGAAGGCAGTGCGCCGACGGCCTTGAGAATGGGGCTGGTATTGGCCGCCTCCGGCCCACCGCCCAAGTTGAGGACACCGTCGATCCCCGCCAGCACCGCCCCACCCCCCACTGCCGCTCCACTCTTGGCCGTATTCGACCCTGGCGAGGCGGGCGCGCCGCCGCCCAGGTCGGCCTTGCCCGTCACCGTCCGCGTGTGCACGTCCAGCAGCAGCGACTGACCGTCGATCAGCACGAGGGCCTTGTGGATTCCCGCGGCCTCGGCCTTGTCGGCCGCGATCGACAGGCGGGCGATCTGCTCCTCCGTGAGCGTCACGCCCGCGTGCTCATCCACTTTGACGGGGATGCCACTGGCAAAGTCGCCGGACTCCGCACGGCGAAGCAGGTCGGCGAAGGAAGCATGTTCGATCCCCGCGCCCGGGCCGGCCGCGCCGGCCGATCCCGGGCGCGCCGAGGCCGAGGCCGAGGGGGGGGGGCGGCCGACCGGAGAGAGCAGTCGAAGAAGATCAGCGGACTGGCTGGTCATATCGCGTCAGTTCCCGGGATGTGGGGGAAGGGTCCCGTCGGTCATCTCATCGACGCGATCGAACCGGAGGCGGCCCCCGCTGTCCAGGTTCAGCACGGGTCCGTTGGACGTCCGGCTCACGGAAGCGACAAGGCCGGAGACTCGGTTGTTCTGGTCGTCCAGCCCGGTGACTGTGCGCCCGATCAGGCTTCCTGCCCCGGCCAACTGGTTCTGCGTCACGAGTGTCTCCAGCTTGGCAGACAGGTCGATGTCCGACTGGATCGACCGCAGGCTGGACATCTGTTGGAGCAGGGCCGCCGAGTCGTTGGGCTTAAGCGGGTCCTGGTTCGCCAGTTCCGTGAACATGATCTTGATGAACTGCTCGCTGTTGAGGGCGCCGAAAGCGTTGGGCGCCCCGGCCTGCGTGGCGCTGTCGGTCGGTGCAAGGGCGGAAATGGCATCCATGGGTCGCTCCGTAATGGGAGAGGAATTCGTGCGCGGCGGGTTGGAGGAGGGGAGAGGTGGGAGGGGGGTTGGGAAGGGGGGATCAGGCGATCGTGTCGAGCGTGCAGAACAGGTCCGCGTTCGAGCCCACCGGCGCCAGGAGGGCGGGCCAGCGCGGATCCGTGCGCTGAGGTTCGCCTTCAAAGGGCTCCGCCCTTGGGATTGCTACGCCGCGTACGGAGGGGTCCGACGCATGGCGTGATGAGCGGCCCTGGTGATCGGCCGAGGTGTCAGTCCGTGACTCGTCGGGGTGCTGGTAGGCGGGGTTGTAAGGGGCCGATGGGTCTGGTGCCGGCAGAGCAGGTGAGGGTGTCAGATGGACAGCGAGGTTCTGAACAGTCAGCCCGCGGGATTCGAGGGTCGCCCGTAGCGAGCCCAGCGAGCCACTGAGCAAGTCGCGTGCCTCGGGCGTCGATGCCTCGAAGCGGGCGGCGAGCGAGCCCGCACCTGCCTGCCCCTCGGCCGGAGCCTGAAGCGTCAGGTGGACCTTGAGCTGGCCCAGCGAGCGCGGCTGGAGCCGCAGAGTCACTTCGCGCGCCGCGCCGGACTCCTTCTGGCTCAGCGCGGCCGCCAAGCCGCGCCATACTTGCGCGACGAACGGCTCTGGTGTACCCGGCACGTGCTTGGCCGACGATCCCTGAGGGGTGTTGACCGAACGGCTCAGTGTGCGAAGGCTCGATTGGAAGGCGGCCAGGACGGGTCCGACCGCGGTGTTCGCGCCGCCCTGACGCGGCCCGGGGTGCTGTCCGCTCTGGGCCTGGGACGCGCCGGAGACCGGCGCAACGCCCGCCGGCGGCGCGGCCTGCACGGAGGTGCGTGCCGTGCTGCTCGGTGTCGGCGGGGTTGACTCGCCGGGCTTTGGAGCGTTGTCAGCACTCCCGACGGCATGGCCGCCAACCGGCGCCGCCGGATCGGACGCCTTGGTCGGATGGATCGGAGCCGACGGCGTGCCGTCGATGGCCGGCCCGTCGGTCCCAATGCCCCTCCGGGCCGCGGAGCTACTGGCCGTCGGTTCGCGGATGCCCGGCGGACCCCCATATCCCGCAACGCCGGCACCGACAGCATCGCCCACGGACCCTCCCCCGCTCGCATCGCCCCTCGAAGGTGGCATTGGCTTGACGGGCGGTGCGATCGGCGCGATGCCGGAGGCGACGAATAGCGCGGGATCGGTCCTCAACAGTAGGTCGTTGAGCGTGTTGATCGTGATCGGCTTGTCCCGTGCCGCGGTACGGACGGGCGCCGCCGTCGGGCGACGCTGACCGCCCGACTCGGCACCGCCCTGTGCTTCATTCGCCTCCTCGCGTCCCTCGGAGTCATCCGATTGCCGGGCGCGCCCGTCGTGCGCTTCTTGCGCCCCGTCCGCTTGACCTTGCGCATCAGGCGCAGCCCCGCCGGGTGCGTTGCCAGGTCCTGGCTTGCCCGCCGCGCCGCCCGCATCGGGCTTGTCCGTCGGAGCCGTCGAGTCCCGTTTGGCCCGCAACGTCGCCTCGAACAGGCCAGCCGACGCCGCCACCGACCCCTGCGCCTCCGGTGTGAGAGGGGGGGCGGGGCTCATTCGGCGTGGAGCAAGTTCGAGCGGGGCGGCCGAAGCCTGGGTCATTTCGCACGTGCCTCAGGGTCCGAGGGGACAGTCCCCCGGGTCCTGAGGTGTTCCAGCAAATCGGCGGCCAGTTTGGGGTTGTCCTTGACGAACTCGGCCATGACCTTGGATCGCTTCGACTCGTCCATCACGTTCAGGTATGAGACCACCTCGTCGGTGCGCTGGCTCTCCAGCAGGGCATTGAGCATCGATTTCGCGTCCTTGGGCTTCTGGCCCTCGAGTGTCGCCAGTGCCTTCTGGAACTGTTCGGTCCCCTCGATCTTCTTGATGGACTCGCGGTACTCCTCGAACGCCTTGCGATCGGCCTCCAGCCGGGCCCGCTCCTCCTGGAGCTTCGTTTGCGCCCCTTGGAGGGACTTCTTCAGATCGTCGATCTCGCGCTGCCGACGCAGGATGCCCTGCAACTCCACCTCCGCCTGCTGCTGCTGCCCCGCAATCTTTTGCTCGGCCGTCACCGGCGGGCCCGCCATCTTCTGGGTCTGCACCTGCTCGATCTGGGCCTGCTCCGACGCGGCTTGCGCGTCGGCCTTGTGCTGCTTCTCCGCGGCGACGGTGTCGGCGAAGATCTGCCTGACCGCTCCGATCCGGTCGCTGCTCAGCCGGTCGGTGACGCCCAACCAGGCGAGCAGGCCGGCCACGGCCAGCACGTGGGCCAGGACGAGCGCGCAGACGATGAACCAGACGGACTTCATAGGGCGGTGTCCTTGGAACTGTGGCGCATGACCGTGATCTCGTCAACCTGAGCGCGCTCCCGCCGGGCCAGGTCGGCCTTGTGGTGCTCGTGCCGGCGCTCCTTGAGCCGCTCGACGGCCTTGCGGTCCGTGGCGGCCTTGAGCAGGGCCAGCCGGGCGGCGTCCAGGCGTCGGTGGACACCGGCCAGTTCCAGCACGGCCTGGTGGGCGCGCCCGACCAAGTGTAAGGAGGCGTTGGCCTGGAGGCGCACATCGACGAGCGAGACAGGCGCGGGGGCGCTGCCGGTGCTCCGCTGGCCGGTCAGGTGGGCCCGCAGGTCGTTCCGCGCCGCGGTGATGGATGCCTGGTACCGACGGATCCGCTCTTCGATCGCCAGGCGAGTGCGCTCCAGGGCGGCGACGGCGAGTTGCTTGTCCTGCTCGATCCGCGCGCGGTGTTCCAGCACCGGCTGCAGGCTGAAGATGAACCGTTTGGGCACTCGTCACCTCCCTGGACCCCTCGATCCCTCATCCCTTCCGCGCCAAGGCCGCGCCCGCCTCGATGGCCATCTTCGTCAGACGCCCGCGGGATTGCTCGAAGGGCTCGCGCTCGGCCGGGGTCTGCAGGAGCAACTCGTTGATCCGCGTCTGGTACGCGATCGCCGTGTCCGACTCCGGGCTCGATCCCTTGGCGTACGCGCCGATCTGCACCAAGTCCTCCACCTTCCGGTACGCCGCGATCAGGCGCACGATCTGGCGGCGCGCGGCCACGTGCACCGGCTCGCACACGTCGTCGGCTACGCGCGAGACCGAGTCGAGGATATCGATCGCGGGGTAGTGTGCCCGCTGCGCCAGCCCCCGCGAGAGGATCAGATGGCCATCGAGGATGCCGCGCGTCGCGTCGGCGATCGGTTCGGTCATGTCATCCCCCTCAACGAGGATCGAATAGAGGCCGGTGATCGAGCCCGAGGGAGTGGGATCGGGGCATCGTGGGGGCAAGGAATCGAGTCCGGTTCGATCCCTCGATCCCTGGATCCCCGCCTCCCGTCCCACCGCCCCCGCGCGCTCCAGGAGCCGCGACAACGCCGCGAACACCGACGGCGTGTACCCGCGCGTTGCCGGCGGTTCTCCCACCGACAACCCGATCTGCCGCTGCGCGTGCGCGAACCGGGTGATCGAGTCCATGATCAGTAGCACCGCCTTGCCCTGATCGCGGAAGTGCTCCGCCACGGCCGCGGCCACGAGCGCGGCCCGGATCCGCATCAGCGGCGATTCATCCCCGGTGGCGACGACGACGACGGACCGGGCCAGGCCCTGCGGGCCCAGGGTGTGCTCGATGAAGTCGCCGACTTCCCGCCCGCGCTCGCCGACCAGCGCGATCACCGACAGGTCGGAAGAGGAGTTGCGCGCCACGCACCCCAGCAGCGTGCTCTTGCCCACTCCCGGGCCGGCGAAGACCCCCATCCGCTGCCCGCGCCCCAGCGTGGCGAACAGGTCGATCGCCCGCACGCCCGTGTAGATCGGCTCCGTCACGCGCCGCCGTTGCAATGGCGAGATCGGCTCCGGGTCGAGGCGGCGTGGGTAGGTGTCGTGGATTGGACCGAGCGAGTCGATCGGCCGCCCCAGCCCGTTGATGCAGCGGCCCACAAGGCTGTCGCCCACCGGCACGGTCTGCGCGGCGTGCATGGCCACCACGCGGTCCCCCGGGGTGATCCCCGACGTCGAACACAGCATCATCACCATGGCGTGCTGGCCATCGAACCCGACGACCTCCCCCTGCGAGTCCGGGTCGCTCCACGGGTCTGCGGGCGTTCCGCCATGCCGCGCCGGCCGTCGGATGGCCACCAACGAGCCGACCGGGACCGGCAGGTCGCGCACCAGCACCGCCAGTCCGCGCAGGGCGGCCACACGCCCGGTGATCTCCATCGGCTGCAAGCGCGCCAGCGTCTGGATCGGAGCATCCAGCACGCTCATGCGCCGCTCCCCGGGTCCTGCCCCGGCGCGCCGGCGGGGGGGGCGGCGTCACCCGCGTCGGGCAGCAGCGCCGTGACAATCCGGTCCAGCTGGGTGCCGATCGAGGCGTCGATCTGCCCGCCCGATGGGTCGCGCGATCGCACGACGCACGAGCCGCGCTCCAGCGACGCGTCCTCGGCCAGTTCGGCGTGCTGCACCGCCGGGAACCGCGCCATCAGCGACGGCAGCGCGCTCTCGACCACGGGCCGGTCCTCGGGATGGATCAACACCACCAGCTGCGTGGGCCGGACGATCACGGCCAGCACCGCCTCCAGTTGCAACGCCACGATGGACTCGTCGAGCGTCAGGGCCCGCTTGGTCACCTTCAGAGCGATCATCGCCGCCAGCCGCAGGATGTCGCGCCGCGCCTGCGACAGGGCCCGCCCTCGCTCCTGGGCGAACGACTCGAGCGCTCCGCCCCAGCCCTCGGCCAGCGCTTCCAGTCGCCCCCGGTATTCGGCCAGCGCCGCCTCGCGCCCCGCCGCAGCGCCGGTCTCGCGCCCCTCGGCCACACCCCGGGCCAGGCCCTCCCGCCGGCCGTCGTCGGCCGCGCCAGCGGCGATCCGCTCCCGCTCGGCCCGCGCCTCGGCCAGGATCGCGTCGGCCTTGCGTCGCGCCTGCTCGAACAGGGCCTGCCCCTGCCGCTGCACGTCGGCCAGGTCCAGGACCAGGGCCTCGCGGGTCATCTCTCTGGCGTTGGCGTGCTTGATCAGGGCCATAGGGCACAGGGAATGGGGCACCACGGACCGAGGGAACGGGGCTAGACGATCAGGTCGGACTCGCCGCCCCGCCCGGCGATGATGATCTCGCCCGCGTCCTCCAACCGCCGGACAATGTCCACGATCCGCTGCTGCGCCGCCTCGACGTCGCTGACCCGCACCGGGCCCATGTACTGCATGTCCTCCTTGATGAGGGACGCGGCACGCTCGGACATGTTCTTGAAGATCTTCTGCTGCAGGTCGGGCGAGGCAGTCTTGAGCGCCAGGGCCAACTCGTCGTTGTCGATTTCCTTGAGGATCCCCTGGATGCCCTTGTCATCCACCAGCAGGATGTCCTCGAATACGAACATGAGCCGCCGGATCTCCTCGACCAGTTCAGGGTCCTCCGCCTCCAGGCCCTCCATGATGGCCTTCTCGGTGGCCCGGTCGGCCAGGTTCAGGATCTCCGAGACGGTGGGGATGCCGCCCGCCTTCTCCATCGACTGCGTGAGCATGTTCGAGAGGCGGCTCTCCAGCCCCCGTTCCACTTCGCGGATCACCTCCGGGTTCGTCTGCTCCATGTTCGCGATGCGCTTGATGACCTCGATCTGCTTCTGGATCGGCAGCCCCGACAGGATCTCCGCCGCCTTGTGGTGCGGCAGGTGGCAGATGATCAGCGCAATCGTCTGAGGGTGCTCCTCCTGGATGAACGTCAGCAGGTTCTCCGACTCGGCCTTCTGCAGGAACGCGAACGGCGTCTTCTGCACCTGCGTCTGGATCTGCTGCAGCACACGGTCGGCCACCCCCGCGTCCAGCGACTCCTTGAGCAGCACCTTGGCGTAGTCCAGGCCGCCCTCGTTGAGGAACTCGCTGGCGATCGACAGGCTATAGAACTCCTCGACGACCGCGGCCCGCAGGTCGTCCGGCACCCGCCCCAGCCCTGCCAGCTCCCGCGTGACCTCTTCAATGGCGTCCGGCGGCAGCTGCTTGAGCATCTGCCCCGCCGTCCCCGTGTCCAGCGTCATCAGCAGGATCGCCGCCTTTGTCAGGCCGGGCAGTTCCTGCGGGTTCGTCGGCAGTTTGTCGTTGGGCTTACGTGCCATGGAATCGTCACCCGGCGGTCAGACCACGGATCAGGCCTCGGTCGAAAGCCAGCGGTTGAACACGTTCGCGGCCGTCTCCGGCTTGCTCTTGACCAGTTCGGCCACCTCTTCGAGCATCTTCTTCGTCCGCAACGAGTTGTCGTCGATCTCGATGCCGGTCATCGCCGTGTCGGTCTCGTCCGCCTCGCCGATCAGGTCCGAGCCCGTGGCGAGCGCGGGCGGGATGCCCACCAGTTCCTCCGGCGTGGGCGTGGCGCCCAGCTTGCCCGCCTTGCGCACCATCATCAGCATCATGACCATCGACAGGACCGCCAAGGCCCCCAACACGACCTGCTTGACCACGCCCCCCGAGAGCAGCCCGCCCACACCCCCGGCCAGCCCGCCGCCGAGCCCCGCCGTCTGGCCCGGCGTGGGCGCACCGATCACGGCCAGGGCCACCGGGATCATCGACACCACCACCTCGCCTGCCTGCGTGGCGGTTTCGCCCACCGACGACGCCTCCACCAGCGGCTTGATGTCCGCTTCCAGTCGTTTCCTCTCGTCCTCGAAGGCCGTCTTGATCTCCGCCTAGGTGGGCTGCGCCGCCCCCCCGCCACCACCGCCGCCGCCGCCACCCGCGGGCGCGGCACCCTTGGCCTGCTTGATCAGCGCCTCGATGTAATCGCGCGGGATGTTGATCGTGGCGTTCACCTTCACCGGCATTCCGCGCGGATCGACCGTCACGGTGTCCTGCGCTCCCAGTCCGTTCTCGAACGCGTTGTCCACCGTCTCTTCGGAACTCCCGCCGGCCCCGCCTGCACCGCCCGACCGGTTGATGTTCATCGGCACGTTGGACCCAAGCCCCGGTTCCGCGGCCGGGGCTGGATCGGTGCTGGTGGTCGTGCTGGTGTTCTCCTTCGACTGGAGCGAGATCGACCCCGCGTTCTTGGCGTGGAACTTGCGGTCCTTGGACGTCACCTTGCGTACGTCCACCTGCGCGTTGACCGCCATGATCCGCCCCGGGATGTACGCCAACTGGTTGTAGATCTTCTCCTGGATGAAGCCCTCGACCTTCGCCTTGTGCTCCATGTACGTCGTCGTCAACGCGTCGTCCGGCGATCTCGCCTGGTATTGCCGGCCTGTCGTCCCGTCGATGACGTTCACCTGCGACCGCTCCAGCCCCGTCTTGGCCCCCGCCACCATCGCCGCGATCGCGTCCACCTTCCCGGACTCCAGCGGGGCGCCGTTCTCCGTGAACACCGTCGCCACCGCCGTCGGTTTGCGGGCCGCGGCCCCCATGCCGATGACCTGCGGCTCGCTGATGATCACCATCGCCGACTTGATGCCCTTGAACGACGCGATGGTCCGGGCCAGTTCGTTCTGCAGCGCCAGCATCGCCGCCTGGTCGTTCTGGCTCTTGGACGCCATCCAGTTCTGGTTCGCCGCCAGCGTCGAGAACAGCAGCGACGTGTCCGCCGGCAGTTGCCCCGACTGGGCCATCATCGCGACGATCTGCCGCCGCTGACCCGCGGCCACGAAAGGCTTGCCGCTCACGGGCTTGTACGGGATGTTGTTCTCGACC